>CAVOCN010000038.1:0-8623 GCA_963694205.1 Dehalococcoidia bacterium
AGGAGTACGACTGTTTTCCGGAGTTCCTCAGGCCCGAAACGCGCCCGGATCAACTCATTAGGACAGAGGCCTGTAAGGAGCGTACTTTTGCCTGGCTCAAAAGTGTCTACGGCGTAGGAGACGATCAGGTCCGCCAGAGGTACGGTAACGTCTACGGCATTGGGGACGAGCAGTTCGACACAGTGTTCTGTTTCGGAGTGTTATACCACCTGAGAGACCCGTTCAAGGCGATCGAAAACCTCTATCGCGCCACCGGACAGACGCTGATAGTCGAGGCCCAGAGGCTACCCGATGATGGCACCCCGAGCGCCCGGCTGTCACCAAAAATGTTCAACATGTGGATTTTCTCTTCCACGCTCCTCAAGGGCATGCTTGAGAGGGTCGGATTTTCCCGCGTAGAAGTTTTGAAGGAGAGCAGGTATCCGGTAGATTCGGTCGTTTTGAAGGCAACTAAATGAAATATTCCGGCCAGGCCAGCGTGCTAATATTTGGGTCGCTCGGGCCGATGCGGCCCGATGTTTTCGGCACCCTATAAAAGAGCCACCGACAATAGATCTCAGGAACAAATGATGCCACCGTTCGAAGACCTCAAGGTACTGACCGGTAACGCCCACCCCGTCCTCGCCAGCGACATTTGCTCGTACCTGGGCATGCCCCTGGGCAAGAGCGAGGCGTTCAAGTTTTCCAACGACAATACGTTTGTTCGCATCCTGGAAAACATCCGGGGTAAGGATGTGTTCATCGTTCAACCGTTGGCTACCCCGGTCAACGACAACCTGATGGAACTGCTCATCATGATCGACGCGGCCAAGAGGGCGTCGGCCGGGCGCATAACAGCCGTCATACCCCACTACTCGTATGGCCGAACCGACAAGAAAGACCAGCCAAGAGTGGCGATTACCGCACGGCTGATAGCGGACTTCATATCTGTAGCAGGTGCCGACAGGGTCCTGACAATGGACCTGCACGCGGGCCAGATACAGGGCTTTTTTAGCGTCCCGGTCGATGAATTGACGGCCATTCCTATATTGGCGCGGCACTTCAACCACCTTGCGGGTGCCGACCTCGTGGTAGTGGCGACCGACGTGGGCGACGCCAAGCGTGCTCGCAGCACGGCGAATCTCTTGGGCGCTCCCATAGCGATTATCGAGAAGCAGCGGCTCGGTAACCAGGACAAGGTCGAAGCGGCCACGCTTATTGGTTCAGTAGAGGGCAAGACGGCCCTAATAGTGGACGACGAGGTGGGCACCGGCGGCACGGTAATAGCCGCAGTCAACGCACTGCGTGATCACGGGGCGGCCCAGATCCACTGCGCCATTACGCACCCCCTGCTTTCCGGCGAGGCTTCGAGCATTTTGGCCGCCGCTGGCCTGGTGGAAATGACAGTTACTGACACCGTGCCGGTGCCGTTAGACAAGCGCTGGGACGCCCTGACGATTATCTCGGTAGCGGCGGTACTGGGCGAGGCGATTCATCGCATCCACAACGGCGAGTCGGTCGGCGCAATGTTCGACGGCTCGGTCTAGCTCTCACCAATAGGCCGGTCGAAGCGTTATTAACAGCAGGGAGCCCGTACGGGCGCTGGTATAATCGACCCATCTCGCAGACTCCTGCTTTCGGCCCCAGACATTCCCTCATGAACGGCTTCATACAGTGCTAAAAGGCTTAACAAAATTTCTCGGCGGCTCAAACGAAAAGGTAGTCAAAGACCTGGAGCCGTTTGCCGAAGATGTAAATGAACTGGAGGCCGACTTCGTCGACCTGGACGACGAGGCGCTGAAAGCGCTTACGGGGGAGTTCAAGCAGCGGCTGGGTGAGGGCGAAACCCTCGATGACCTGCTACCCGAGGCTTTCGCGGCTGTTAGGGAAGCTGCCCGCCGGGCCATAGGGCTGCGCCATTTCGATGTGCAAATACTCGGCGGAGTGGTTTTGCACCAGGGCCGTATTGCCGAGATGAAGACCGGCGAGGGTAAGACCCTCGTCGCCACGCTGCCAACCTACTTGAACGCCCTGACCGGCGAGGGCGTGCACGTTATTACCGTCAATGACTACCTGGCCCGTCGCGACGCCAATTGGATGGGTGCCGTTTACCACAAGCTCGGTATGAGCATTTCGGCGCTGCAGAACCAGGGCTCTGTGCTTTATACGCCCGATGCACCAGAAGGAGCGGATGAGGGCAAGAGTAGGGCCGATGACTTGATGGTCCCGTGTACCAGGCGCGAGGCCTACAAGGCCGATATTACCTACGGCACCAACAACGAGTTCGGCTTCGATTACCTGCGCGACAATATGGTCTCCACCATGGAGAAGAGGGTACAGAGTTCTCTCTCTTTCGCGGTCGTGGACGAGGTCGATAACATCCTGATCGATGAGGCCCGAACCCCACTCATCATTAGCGGCCCTGCCCAGGACTCCCCGGCCGACTACCAGAAGTTCTCCCGCATAGTCCCCCAGCTCACGCCGGAGCTTGATTACACCCTTGATGAGAAGCACCGGTCCGTCTCGCTTACGGTTGAGGGTATTGACCGGTTGGAGCGCATTCTGAAGATAAAGAACCTCTACGGAGAGGACAATCTCAGAACCGTTGCGTTCGTCGAGAACGCCCTGAAGGCCCGGGCGCTGTTTGAGCGCGACCGGGACTACGTGGCGAAGGACGGCGAAGTGGTTATCGTCGACGAGTTCACCGGCCGCCTAATGCCGGGAAGAAGATACTCGGAGGGCCTGCACCAGGCGCTTGAGGCGAAAGAAGGGCTTAAGGTTCAGCGCGAGTCCATCACCTACGCCACCATTACGCTGCAGAACTACTTCCGCCTGTACAAAAAGCTCTCGGGCATGACGGGTACGGCCGCCACCGAGGCCGAAGAGTTCTGGAAAATTTACAAGCTCGACGTGGTGGACATCCCCTCCAACCAGATCAACGCCCGCAAGGACCACAACGACTATATTTACTCCACCGAAAAGGGTAAGTGGAACGCTGTTGCTACCGAGATAGGCGAGCGTCACGAAGCTGGGCAGCCGGTGCTCGTGGGCACTGTGGACATTGCCAAGTCCGAACTGCTCAGCGACCTGCTAAAGCGTCGGCATATTAGCCACGAGGTGCTCAACGCCAAGCACCACGAACGCGAGGCTCAGATTGTGTCGGAGGCGGGCAGACCCGGAGCGGTCACGGTAGCGACCAACATGGCCGGACGCGGCACCGACATCATCCTCGGCGGCAGCCCCGACGCCCGAACTGAGAGCGAATGGCAGACCAACCACGATAGCGTCATCGAGTCGGGCGGGCTCCACGTAATCGGCACCGAGCGGCACGATGCCCGCCGCATAGACAACCAGCTTCGAGGCCGCTCGGCCAGGCAGGGCGACCCCGGTAGCACTCGCTTCTATGTGTCGTTGGAAGACGACCTGATGAAGCGCTTCGCGGGCGACAAGATTAAAACGATCATGTCGTGGTCGGGCATCGACGACGACACCCCCCTGGAAAACAGGATGATCACAAAGACCATCGAGAACGCCCAGGTGAAGGTGGAGGGCCACCACTTCGACATGCGCAAACACCTCGTGGAATATGACGATGTCATAAACACCCATCGCGAGGTGGTCTACGACGAGCGCGACAAGGTGCTTACAGGGGCCGACCTGCGGGCCAACATTTTGGAGATGGTGGAGACTGAACTCGGCCAGGTCATGGCGGGGTATTTACGCGGTCTGTCCAAGAGCGACTGGGAACTGGAACCGATGCTCAAGGAGATCGGGGCCATACTGCCGTTGAGCCCCGAAGACTCAGACCCCGAGCCCCTGTACGACCTGACCGCCGAGGAGATCGAGGAGAAGTTCCTCGGCATCGCCGAGGTCACTTACGAGAGACGAGAAACCGAGTTGTCGCCCGGACTCATGCGCACGATTGAGCAACACGTGATGCTCCGGGTAATCGACATGAACTGGGTGCAGCACCTCACTTCTATCGAGCACCTGCGCCAGGGCATCGGCCTGTATGCGTACGGCCAGCGTGACCCGCTAGTCATGTATAAAAAAGAGGCCAGGGAGCAATTTGACGAACTGCTGGCCAAGATTCAGCACGATGTGGTTCACTCCATTTATCACATGGTCCCGGCGCCTGCGACATCGCCCGTAAAGCGGACCGGCGCTAATGGAGCGCAGGGCACCGCTGGCCGAGGGGCCGCCGTGCAGGCCGGGCAGGCCATGCGAGGGCAGAAATCTGTGATGGCCAACGCCGTCGGCAATCACGGCGGCGAGGCCGTCCCCGTGGGCAAGGCGAAGGTGGGCCGTAACGAGCCCTGTCCCTGCGGTAGTGGCAAGAAGTACAAAAAGTGTCACGGCGCGTGAAAGCCGACGCCGACGAGCCGGATTCCGGCTCTCGGACCACGCCCGCCCCCTCAGGTCGTCCGGCCAAGGCCGCTGGCGACGCCCACGACGAGGCGGGGAACATGGACCGCTTCCGTGGGGACATCCAGGGCGGCGAGGATTGGATAATTGCCCTAGTCGACGCCATGGCCCGGTGGACGGCCCCCGAGGCTACTCACCGGGGACGGCGACTGCGATTCTTCATTTCCGGAGAGGCTTTTGACTGGCCGCTTTTGGCCCAGCGTTTGTGCGCCGTTGCCAACGACCTGATACCCGGCAATGAGCGAGAAGGCCTTCTGCTCAGGGGCCAGCTACCCGACCGCCTCTCGCCCCGGACCATAGGCGACCTGATGAAAGAGCGCCTGGGGGTCGATAAATACAGGGGCTATCTCAATTTCCATTACGGGGTAACGGTGGAGGAAGCCCTGCTCCACGCCGTCGAGGGCGAGGTACGCAAGCGCAACGTCTCAGGAGGAGCCCGCTACCGTACCGACGAGACGGAAGAGGCGTTCGAGCGGCTATACGGCGCCCCTAGAGACCAGTTGATTGCCGAGTTCAGGGCCGATACAGGCGCCCGGCTGGGCAAGGGCATGTCGCTCAGGCAGGGACGCGAACTGACCTACTGGCTGTTCGGATACCGGGTCAAGCACTCCGACCAGGCCAAGATGGCCTCGGACACCAAGAAAGGCCTCGACCAGATGGCAAAGTTGGCCGCCCAGGCCCAATTGCGCCGTCGTCGTCCCGTATAGAACCCTATTGCGCCGCTCCGGCTAGCTGAGCTTTGGGAGCGTTAGCCGCCCAGTCGGCCGAGAATGTCCGACACTCGCTGGCGACGCTCTTTCAGGCTGGCCAGGCGCTCCCGTTCTTTCTCTACTACTGCGTCCGGGGCTTTGGCCAGGAACTGCTCGTTCGACAGCCGCCCCTCCAGCCCCTTGGCACCGCGCGCCAGTGTGGCTAGCTCTTCGTTCAGGCGCTTGATCTCGGCGTCAATGTCTACGACCCCTGCCAACGGGACTGTCACGGTGCTGTGCTTAAGCACCAGAGACGCGGCGGCGTCGCCTTCGGCTTGACCGAGGGTTAAAGGCTCGATCATCGCCAGTGCACCGATGGCTGCCGCTTCTTCGCCCATCACGTCAGCCATGCCGGGGGAATTCACAACGGCCGGGATGCGCTGCGATGAATTGACGCGGAACTCGGCGCGCAGGTTGCGCACGGCCCGCACCAGCTCCACCACTGTCTCGATCTCACCCTCAGCCTTTTCGTCGACCGCGCCATCCTCAAGCGTTGGGTAGTTCGCCACGATCAGCGCGCGGCCGTCGCCTCCCAGCCGTTCTTGGGCTGGCTCGGGGAGCCTGCTCGTTAGCTGCTGCCAGACGGCTTCTGTGACGAACGGCATGAACGGGTGCAGCAGGCGCAGCGCTCGTTCCAGCACGTAAGCAAGCACGGGCAGGGGAGTGAGATCCCCGGCCCGAATCCTCACCTTTGCCATTTCGATGTACCAGTCGCAGTACTCGTTCCAGATGAAGTCGTGCAGCGTTTTTTGCGCGTCGCCGAACTGGAAGTTCTCCATGTTCGTATTGACGTCGTCCGCCACTCGGCCGAGGCGAGAGAGTATCCACCGGTCTTCCCGGTGCTGAGGGGTCGGTCGCTCGCTCCAGTCTTCCAGGGCGTCCTGGTTACGGTCCATGTTCATCATTACGAACCGGGCCGAGTTCCACACCTTGTTGGCGAAGTTGCGCGCCCATTCCAGCTTCTGCTCGTTCAGGCGCATGTCGTTGCCGGGCGCGTTGCCCGTGGTCAGGGCGAAGCGCAGTGCGTCGGTGCCGTAGGCGTCTGCCAGGTCGAGCGGGTCTGTGACGTTGCCCTTGGTTTTGCTCATCTTCTTCCCCTCGGGGTCGAGGATGAGGCCGTGCAGATAGACCGTGCTGAACGGTGCCTGACCGCCGTTATTGAACATGCCCAGCATGATCATTCGGGCGACCCAGAAAAACAGGATGTCGTAGCCGGTCTCCATGACAGTGCCTGGATAGAAGCGCTCCAAATCACTGGTGGGTTCGGGCCAACCCAGCGTCGAATGGGTCCACAGGCCGGAGCTGAACCAGGTGTCCAACACGTCCGGGTCCTGCCGTAGTGCCACTGATCCACACGCGTCACACGATTTAGGTTCGTCAACGGCGACGTTCACCTCTTCGCAGTCGTCGCAGTACCACACGGGGATGCGGTGGCCCCACCACAGTTGGCGGCTCACGCACCAGTCGCGGATGTTCTCCATCCAGTTGTAATAGACTTTTTCGAACCGCTCCGGGACGATCTTTATGCTCCTGTCCCTAACGGCGGCGATGGCCGGGGCCGCAAGCTCGGCGGTCTTGACGAACCACTGGCGGCTGACCAGCGGCTCGACCACGTCGCCGCTGCGGTCGCAGTGGCCAACCGAGTGCCGATAGGGCTCGACCTCTACGAGCAGCCCGTCTTCGCGCAAACGTTCGACTACGGCCGCCCTGGCTGCGAAACGGTCCTGGCCGGCGAACGGGCCTGCATGCTCGTTGAGCGACCCGTCCAGGTTCATGATGTTGATCGATTCGAGGCCGTGACGCTCGCCGATTTCGAAGTCTGTGGGGTCGTGGCTCGGCGTTACTTTGAGCGCACCGGTGCCGAACTCCGTCTCCACTGCCTCGTCCCCGATGACGGGAATGCTGCGTCCCAGTATCGGCAGCGAAACGGTCTTGCCGATGAAGGCGCTGTAGCGCTCGTCGTCGGGGTTCACCGCTACCGCCGTGTCACCCAGTAGCGTCTCAGGACGCGTAGTGGCGATGACCAGATCGCCTGAGCCGTCTTCCAGCACGTAGCGAATGTGATAAAGCGCGCCGTCTTCATCGGAGTATTTGACTTCGAGTTCGGACAGGGCGGTGGTGCAGCTAGGGCACCAGTTGATGATGCGCTCGCCCCTGTAAATGAGGCCTTTTTGGTACAGGTCGAAAAAGGTCTGCCTGACTGCACGGCTGGGGCCGGAGTCCAGCGTGAAGGCGCGGCGGCTCCAGTCGCAGGACGCTCCCAGGCGCTTGTTCTGCTCGTATATGCGGCTGCCGTATTTCTCGACCCAGTCCCAGACTCGCTTTAGGAACTCGTCCCGGCCCAGGTCGTGCCGGGTGGTGCCCTCTTTTTTTAGTTCCCGCTCTACTACTACTTGTGTGGCTATTCCTGCGTGGTCCGCACCTGGCAGGAAGAGGGTCGGCTCGCCAAGCATGCGGTGCCAGCGCGTCATCAGGTCTTCCAGCGCCGTGGTCAGGGCGTGGCCCATGTGCAGCGCCCCGGTCACGTTGGGCGGGGGCATGACTATGACAAACGGCGGCTTATCCGAGCTAGTGTCAGGGGCGAAGAACCCGCCGTCGGACCACATCTTGTAGATGTCTGTCTCGTGCGCAGACGGTTCGTAGGCCTTGGGTATTTCGTGAGCGGGGTTGTTGGTGGTCATTAATGTCCTTCGGTAACCCATTCTAGGGTGCTGTGCACGAGCCTATCAACGCGCCAGCCCATCAACGCGGGCTGCCTGCTTGTAGCTCGCCTGCGTCACGTGTCACACTCGGCCAAGACGACCGCCAGCCAAGACGACCGAGAGAAAACGGCACGGGAGCAACACATGGACGATTCGACTGAGGGACGCGGCAGACTGGCCGGAAAGGTGGCGATGGTCACCGGCGCCGGTTCAGGACCAGATGCAGTGGGTGTCGGCATAGGCGAGGCGATTGCGAGGCTGTTTGCACGAGAGGGTGCCAGCGTCCTCGTTGTTGACCTGGACGAGGCCCGGGCCGCTCTCACCGTCGCCACGATTCGGGCCGAGGGCGGCGAAGCGGACGTTCACGTCGCCGATGTTTCGCTGCCAGACCAGTCCCGAGCGGCGGTCACGAGCGCAGCCGAACGCTTTGGCGGACTTGATGTGCTGGTGAACAACGTGGGCATCAGCGTGCTCGGCTCGGTGACCGACCTGGACCTGGATGGCTACCAGAGGGCGATGGACGTGAACCTAAAGTCCATGGTGCTCACGTCCCGATATGCCGTGCCGGTGATGATTGAGGGCGGCGGTGGCTCCATCGTCAACCTGTCGTCGGTGGTCGGCATACGCGCGGGCCAATTCGGGGGCGCCATTCCTTACGCCGTGTCCAAGGGCGGCGTTGTCGCGCTCACCACGGCTATGGCGGTGGACCACGGTGCGGACGGCGTGCGGGTGAACTGCATTGCCCCCGGCCACGCCTATACACCGATG
>CAVOCN010000039.1:0-8546 GCA_963694205.1 Dehalococcoidia bacterium
CCTTGTCCGAAATTTTCCCCAATAGCCCGTCCACGTCTAGACCTGCGACGGCCGACAGTATCGCTTCCCCGACGGCGTCGGCCAGTTCGGTTTGCCTGCGCTCTCGACGCCTGTTTTCCAGTTCCGGGCCCGCTGTCATGTGGTGCCGGTGCCGGTCGATGGCCTCGAGCAACTCGGCCATGCCCTCGCGATGATCTGCTCGTGTAGTTAGCACGGGCGGCGTCCAGGTCCCGGCGCCAGACCCGGTATTGGTCCCGGTATTGGTCCGGGGGGTCTGGGGGGTCTGGGGGGTCCGGGGGGTCCGGGGGGTCCGGGCCTGGACTTCCGACTCTACGGCCATGGCCAGCCGGTCGGCCCCGTCACGGTCGGCCTTGTTCACGACGTAGATGTCGCCTATTTCCATGAGCCCGGCCTTCATGGCCTGGACGGAGTCGCCCGCTTCGGGGACGAGGACGACCACGACGGTGTCGGAGGCCTTGATGACGTCAAGTTCGGTCTGGCCGACGCCCACCGATTCTACGAAGACGCGGTCGAAGCCATAAGCATCCAAAAGCCGGACGGAGGCCCGCGCGACCCGTGAGAGCCCGCCCTGCACGCCTTTGGTGGACAGGCTGCGTACGAAGACACCGGCGTCGGCGTGGTGGCCGGCCATGCGGATGCGGTCGCCCAGCACCGCGCCACCGGTGAAGGTGCTGGACGGGTCTACGGCTACGACTCCGGCCGTTTCTTCGGCGGCTCGTAGCGCGACCAACAGGCCGTCAACGATGGTGCTCTTGCCCGCACCTGGGGGGCCGGTGATGCCGATGACGTGCGCCCGGCCGGTGCGTGCGTGCACGGCGGCCATGACTGGAGGAAGAGATGCTGGGTCGCGTTCGAGAAGCGTGAACAGGCGCGCCAGGGATCGCCTGTCGCCTGCGAGCATTTTGCCGACTAAATCAGCTACTGGGGTCGCCATTGGAGACCGTGCCAGTCCGGCTCAGGCGGGCGAACTGAAGCGACGAATGATGCTCGCCACTTCTATGGCAGCCAATGCCGCGCTGTGACCGGCGTTGCCGCGCCTGCCGCCGGAACGGTCGTTGGCCTGTTTGAGGCTCTCGGTGGTGATGATGCCGTTGGTTACCGGTACGCCGGTTTCCAGTGACACTCGGGAGATGCCAGCAGCCGACACTTCGGCAACGGTTTCGTAGTGGGTTGTTTCGCCCCTGATGACGCAGCCCAGCGCGACGATGGCTTCGAAGCCGCCCGAGTCGATCATCGCCTGGGCGACGATGGGGATTTCCAGCGCACCGGGGACGTTCTCGACTGCGATGGCGTCGGACGCAACGCCGTGTCCTGTAAGCGCCTCTCGGGCCCCGGCGAGCAGCCGCGCGGTGACCGCGCCATTAAAGCGCGAGACGACGATGCCCACGCGCAGGCCGGTGCCATCGGGCGGAGTGGTCAGGTCGGCGTAGGGATCGTCGCCGCTCATTCGTCCCCTGCTCCAGTCACGTCTCCGGCCCTGGGTGCATCTCCGACGGGTGCCGCGTCGCCAATTGGCTCGGCATCTAGAGTACTGAGAATGTGTCCCATACGGGTTCGTTTTGTTTCCAGGTATTTGCGATTTTCGTTTGTCGTCGGGGCCTCTATTGCTACCCGTTCGACCAGTTCAAGCCCGTAGCTTTCCAGCCCGATGACTTTCTTCGGGTTGTTGGTGAGCAGGCGGAGTTTGCGCACGCCAAGATCTACGAGAATTTGAGCGCCGACGCCGTAGTGGCGCAGGTCCGCCGGGAAGCCCAGCGACAGGTTGGCCTCTACGGTGTCCATGCCGTCGTCCTGGAGGGAGTAGGCCTTGAGCTTGTTGTGGATGCCGATTCCCCTGCCCTCTTGCCTCATGTACAGGAAGACGCCGGACCCCGCCCGGTCGATGGCTTCGAGCGCTAACTGGGCCTGGTCGCCGCAGTCGCAACGCAGAGAGGCGAACACGTCGCCGGTGAGGCACTCGGAGTGGACGCGCACCAACACGGGCTCGTCGGGGTCGATGGTGCCGCGCACCAGTGCTACGTGTTCGTCGGCGTCGACGGTGCTTTTGTAGGAGTAGGCCTGGAACTCGCCGTGCTTGGTTGGCAGGCGGGCCTCTGCGACGCGCTCGATTATCTTCTCGGTCGCCCGTCTGTAAGCGATTATTTCGGCTACTGAGACGATATTCAAATCGTGAGCGATGGAGAAGGTCTCCAGCGCGGGCATGCGGGCCATGGTGCCGTCTTCGGCCATGATTTCGCAGATGATGCCCGATTCGCCCAGCCCGGCCATGCGGACGAGGTCGACGATGGCTTCGGTCTGACCGGCACGCACGAGCACCCCGCCCTCCATGTAGCGAAGAGGGAAGATGTGCCCGGGCCTGCCCAGGTCGTCGGGGAGGGTGGCCCCGTCAACCAGAGCTTTGACCGTAGCTGCCCTGTCATGGGCGGAGATGCCCGTGGTGGCGCCTTTTAGTACGTCTACTGAGACTGTGAACGCCGTGCCCAGCCGGGCGGTGTTGTCCTGCACCATGAGCGGCAGTTTTAACTCTTCGAGGCGCTCGCCGAGTAGGGGCACGCAGATGAGGCCGCGCCCGTGCATGGCCATGAAGTTGATGGCCTCTGGCGTTACCGCCGTGGCGGCCATGGCCAGGTCGCCCTCGTTTTCCCGGTCTTCGTCGTCGACGATGATGACCATTTTGCCAGCCATGATGTCTTCCACGGCCTGCCGGACTCTGGTCAGTGGCATTGGTTCCTCAACAAATAGTCAGGGTTTGTACCGGGTTTAACGAGCCCGGCCCAGACGCCGGGCCGGGGCCAGAGCTTGGACCGGGTCTATGCCCGGTTCGCAGTCAGTCGTTCGACGTACTTGGCCAGGATGTCTACTTCGATGTTTATCTCGTCACCGGGTCGCCTGTCGCCCAGAGTCGTGACCCCGAGCGTGTGCGGTATTACCGCGACGGAGAACCAATTTTCGCCACAGTCTACAATCGTCAGACTTACCCCGTCCACGGCCACGAAGCCCTTCTCAACTAAGTAGCGAGCTTGCTCTGGCGCTAGCTCCATGCGGATAACGGTCGAGTTGCCCTCGGGCGTGAGGCTGGCGATGCGGGCTGTGCCGTCTACGTGGCCCTGCACTATGTGGCCGTCTAGCCTGCCAGCGGCGGGAACGGGCCTCTCTAAGTTAACTGCAGATCCCAGGACAACCGAACCCAAGTTGGTACGCTTTAACGTCTCTGGCACAACGTCAACGGTGAAGCCGTTGTGTACGAGCGTAGTGACGGTGAGGCAGGCCCCGTTCACGCTGATGCTGCCGCCGATGGCGAGGTCGTCGAACTGTGGCGCGGCAATGGCCATTTGGCCGTCTGCCACCGAAGTAACCTGGCCCTTTGTTTCGACTATTCCGGTAAACATGGTCTACACCCAGTATGGGCTATACCTACCCAAAGTCGCTGGTATGAGGAGCGGTGGCGGGGTAGCCGATGACGAGCATGTCGTCGCCGACTCGCTCCCACGACACGTCACCGAGCCGCAAGGCGTTGGCAATTTCAGCAACGCCCTTGCCCGCCACCGGGCCCGGTGCGCTGTCTCCGCCGACGATGACCGGGGCTATAAACGCCGCTACTTTGTCTACGAGACCGGCGTCGAACAGGGAGCCAGCCACCTGCCCGCCGCCCTCTACTAGTACCGATGTTATTTCCCGTGAGCCCAGTAGTGTCAGCAGCGCCGACACGTCCACTCGCCCGTCGTCGCCGGGTAGCTGCTCTACTTGAACGCCTCGGCGTTCCAGCGTTTTTTTCTTCGCGGCGTCCATTGAGGAACAGGCGATGAGTGTGCGGCCGCCGTCGGACACGATGACGGCGTCTTCGGACACCCTGCCCTTGCTGTCGAACACGACTCGAAGCGGCTGTTGGGCGCGAAGCTCCCCCGCGGCGTCGCGAGCCGTCATGCGCGGGTCGTCGGCAAGCACGGTGCCGATGCCGACGACGACTGCGTCGCACTCGGCCCGCAACACGTGAGCCCTGGCCCTAGCTGAAGCACCAGTGATCCAAGTAGAAGAGCCGGTGTGGGCGGCGATTTTGCCGTCCAGGCTCATGGCGAACTTGGAGGTGACGAACGGCTTCCCGGATGTGACGTGCTTGCGGTAGGCCTCGGTCAGCTTGGTGGCGTTGGCGATCTCGTCTGGGTCGGAGGTAATTTCCACTGGCAGCCCGGCCCGCTGCAACTGTTCGATGCCGCGGCCGTTCTCTTGTGGATTTGGGTCGACCATCGCTAAACGTACCGTGGCGATACCGGCCGCCATGATGGCGTCGGTGCACGGGGGTGTGCGGCCCTGGCGACTGCACGGCTCGAGCGTGACGTACAGGTCCGCGCCCTCGGCCTGCTCGCCCGCCTGCTTTAGCGCGACGATCTCTGCATGCTTACCGCCCGGGGGCTGGGTGAAGCCCTCCCCCACCACTTTGCCCTGCCGAACGATGACCGCGCCAACGGCGGGATTGGGGCTGGCCGAGCCCAGGGCACCTCGCGCCAGGTCCAGCGCTCGCAACAGGTGTGTCATCGACTTTGGTCCGGCACTACGGTGCGTCGGTCTCCGCGTTCGGGCCGGTGAAGTTGCGGAACATGCGGCTCGCTGTAGGTGCGGTTTGCCCCATGTATTTGCTGTTCAGCTTGGCCGAGCCGTATGGGTTCTCTGCCGGAGTGGACAGGCGCAGGAACGACAGCTGCCCGATGGGCATGCCGAAGTACAGCGTGATGGGCAACGAGGCGACGTTGCTCAACTCCAAGGTCAGGTGGCCCTTCCAACCGGGGTCGACGTAACCGGCGGTTGAGTGGATGAGCAGGCCGATGCGGCCGAGGGAACTCTTGCCTTCCAGCCGGGCGACAATGTCGTCGGGGATTTCAATGCGTTCAAGAGTGCTGGCGAGAACGAACTCGCCGGGGTGCAGCATGAACGGCATGTCGTCGCTGATTTCCTCTTCCTCGGTCAGGTCGGTCATGTCTTCGTGTACGTCTATGTAGGGGCGGCGCGAGTTGCGGAACACCAGGATTTTGCGGTCGAGGCGAACGTCTACGCTTGCTGGCTGGACGTTGCCCTCGGTTAGCGGGTCGAGCACTATTCTGCCCGCCTCAATTTCTTCTCTAATCGTGCGATCGCTTAAGACCATGCTTCCTCCAAAACGGCATTCTAGCAACGGCCTGCCCCCAGCGGCAATTGGGGCGGCAATTGGGCCAGCTCTGCGGGTGACCTG
This sequence comes from Dehalococcoidia bacterium, assembly GCA_963694205.1. Lineage (GTDB taxonomy): Bacteria > Chloroflexota > Dehalococcoidia > Lucifugimonadales > UBA2962 > CAUZIR01. The sequence continues at coordinate 5,246 of CAVOCN010000039.1, forward strand.
GGAGAGGTTGTTGGGCAACGAAAAGAGGCGGCCGGAAATTCCGGCCGCCTCTGATAACACGTGGTTTAGTCTGCGTTAATTGCTCGTCAGTCGATCTCGAAAACCGTCTGGACGCTGAGGGTGAGTTCTAACTCGCCACCGCTTACGGAGCTGGACGGTGCCGCGACGCTCTTGAACGCGAGGTCGCCAGCGCCGCCAGCAAAGTTCTGGCCCGAGGTATTGCCCTGCTGAGTGAGGAAGACGAGTCGTCCCCTGTCAACGCCGGACAGCTCGGCGAGGTGGTCGGCCTTGGCCAGCGCGTCGTTGACCGCCGACTCGCGAAGCTCGACTTCGAGCCCGGAGGTGTCTTCGACGGTGAAGCTGATGCCGTTGATGCGGGTCTCGTTTCCGCCTGCTTTGGCGACCTCGTCGATTATTTCGCCGACGTTGTCGAGGTCGCGTATTTTCACCGACGCTGTGTTGGACACCCGGTAGCCGACGAGTACCTGCTGGCCGGACCTGCGGCCGTCCTCAACAAGTTCCACGTATTCGTACATGGGGAAGATGTTGAATGACTGGGTTTGGATGTCCTTGTCTTCCAGGCCTCGCAACTTCAGGGCCTTGATGATGGCGTCCATGGCAGTGGCCGTTGTGTCGCGGGCCTCGGCCACGGTGTCGCCGGTGGCGTCCACACCCATGCTAAGTAGCGCAAGGTCCGGTTCCATTGTCACTGAGCCTTCGCCCGTCACCCACAGGCCGGTCTGGCCGGTGTTGGCTGAACTGCTGGCGGACAGGGCCTTGGCCAGGTCATTCGCGCTCACGCCCGATACGCCGACCGGCTGATCGGCGTTGGAGCAGGCGACGCCCGCCGCCAGGGCTGCGGCCATGACCACCGCCAGTGCTGCTGTTGTTAGACCTTTGAATTTGTTCATGTCGTTTTCTCCTGTTTGACCGGCTCACCAAACGGCCGGGTTATTGATGCTCGTTAACAGGTAGACGACGGCCGGTCCCGATTTGTTCCCCCCAGTGAGCATCAAAGAGGCTGTGCGGCGAACAGGCCATGCGGCCTATGGGGCTGCCAGCGAGTTGCGCCCAATAGCGACGAGGCCTGGCGGCGGCCAAGCCCAGCGGCGGCTATGCTTGGCGGCGTCTGGACCCGGCGAACTGGGTGGCGAGCAGGCCGCCAAGCAGCAACGCGAGCAGGACTCCTGCGGCGATCTCCAGCGGCAGGTAGGGGAAGCCGTCTTCGGATAGGTCGGAGGCGAATGTGTCGGCGCCGCCAAGTTCGCCCTGAGAGGCGAGCGTCTGGATTTCGGTCTCCACTATCGCGCCGTCCGCGGCTTTGGCCTGCGGGAGTTCGCCGCCCCGTCCCGTGTCATCTGTGCCATCTGGGGTGAGTGCGCCGGACTCAAGGGCGTCAGCGCGCTTCTCAATCGCCTCTGACAGTTCGGCTATTTCGCCGATCTCTGCGGTTACGGCGATCTCGCTGGTTATTTCCATCTCGCTGGTTACCAGGCTGTCTATTTCTGGTTCTGGCTTGCCTGGTTCTTCTGGCGGCGGCTCGGCCAGTGCTTCGAGCGTCACGTTCTCTTCCCCGACTTCGGCCTCCTGTGTGGTCGCGAGGGCTTTTTCGCTCCTGACAGCACTCTCTACTTCAACTTCTCCTATGGCAGCCTCTGAGACGGCCATCTCTGTGACTGGCTCGCCCTCGAGTGTCATCTCTACTTCTAGGCTTTCGGGCGCCGCCATGCTCTCGATGCCCGTAGCGGCGAAATCGGTTGACTCTTCGGGGGCCATTGCCGACTCGGCCATTGCGGAGACTGGCGCTTCGGAGATGGCCTGCACGCCGACGAGGTCGCCGGATACGCCGACTTCGGCGAGGTCGACCGCGACGATGGCGATGAGCGCGACGGCAGCCATTGACGCTGCGGCCATTAGGGGGCGCGTGTAGGCGAACGGCACGGCTACGGGCCGGGATTCGGGGACTTCGGTGAGCCGGAATGAGCGTGGCAACGCCAGATCTGGAAGCGAGCGCAGCAAGCCCACCGTCGCCTGCAGAGACTCGAGTTCGGCGCGGCCCTCGGCGCAGGTGGCCAAGTGCCGGTCGACTCGCTCTGCTTCGGCGACGGTCACCTGTTCGTCCACGTAGGACGACAGCAAGCTATGCAGCCTGCGGTGCCTCATTCCGAAAATGTCGTACAAATCTATCCTCTTCACTTAGATCTGACGGAATTGGTCCGGCAAAAGTTCCCTGTGGGCCGAAAGACCCTCTCGAACTTTGGCCCGAGCACGGCTCAGACGGGACTTGATGGTGCCAACGGAAACGTCGGCCGAGTGGGCGGCGTCTTCGTAGCTGTAGCCCTGTACGTCGATCATGACCAGGGCGATGCGCTGGTCTGGCGGCAGGGTCTGGATGGCGCCGTTGATGGCGGCTCCCAGTTCGCCTGTGAGGGCCTGTGATTCGGGCGACGGGTCACTGGAAGTGGGCGGCACGAAGCCGGGTGCCTCCAGCGCTTCGTCGAGCGAACTTACGGGCTTGCGCTTGGATGACCGCAGGTAGTCGTAGCACAGGTTGCGGGCGATCCGCAGCAGCCAGGCCCGCAGGTTGCCGCCCCGGAACCCTTTGAGGGAGCGGAATGCCGATATGAACGCCTCTTGGGTGATGTCTTCGGTGGTGGTGCGGTCGCCCAAAACGCGCGCTGCAAGGTTGTAGACCTGGGTCTGGTAGAGGTCCACGATCTGGTTGAACGCGGCGAGGTCTCCGGTGAGGCTGCGCTCTACTAACTTGGCTTCGGCGGGCTGCATACGAGACGAGTTATACAGCAGCCGGAGGAAACTTTGCAGCTAAGCCGGGGTTTCGTAACAGGGGAACAGGGCGAACAGGTCGCCGTATAATCAGATGATGCGAGCCCTAGTCCGAGAACTTATTGAGACGATTTTGCTGGCGCTTGCCGTTTATATTGCGCTCCAGTTCAGCATTCAGCCGTACCGGGTGGAGGGGTCGTCAATGACGCCGGGGTTGACCGAGGGCGAGTACCTGCTGGTCAACAAGATGGTGTACTGGGACGTGCCTCTGATTGGCGGGGGCGACGGCTATTTGCTGCAGCCTCCCCGGTTCGGCGACGTCATTGTTTTCCAGTTCCCGGTTGACCCGACGCGCAATTTCGTGAAGCGGGTTATCGGCGTGCCGGGTGACACGATAAAGATAGAGAGCGGCGTGGTTTTCGTGAATGGCGAGGCGCTGGTCGAGCCGTACGTGACCAAACCCGACATAGGACACACCCGAGAGGTTGTGGTGCCCCCGGACTCGTACTTTGTACTG
>CAVOCN010000040.1:0-8528 GCA_963694205.1 Dehalococcoidia bacterium
GTAGTACTTCAGCGACTTGAGTTCGATAACCAGGCGGTCGGGGACGTAACGAACGACGAGCGTGCCGTAGTCGGGCAGGTCGGTCCACGGGCAAACGGCGGTGAACTCGTCGGTGTCGATGGCGACCTCCGAGTCGCTGCCGGAGTAGTCGTTGTCGAAGCAGAGAATCACCGAGGGGTCGATCTCTTCGACCTTCGTTGCGGTGGGGGCCGAGTCGAACTTGCCGCCCATTGCACGGTACTGTTCGCGGAGTTCTTCTATGGTCGGCATGGTGACGTCTGGCTCATCTGGTTCGTCTGGCCGGTGTTACCCGTCTGGCCGTACTGGGGTCCAGCGTTGCGGGGCATTCGGTCATATACTACAGTACCGAAGCCCATGAAAAACGACGTTAACGCCTATGTGCAGCCGGGCACGGGTCGCGACCTGACTTCCGATGGCAGGGCCCCCGAAGGCTCGGCCCCTCAAGGCCCGGCAATACCGGCAATAGAGGTTCGGGGCGTTACCAAGTCCTATGGCCGGGTTCGCGTGTTGGACGGGCTCGACCTGACGCTCCAGTGGGGACAGGTACTCTCCGTCCTGGGCCCCAACGGCTCCGGCAAGACGACGCTCCTGAAAATTCTGGCAACGCTGACCAGGCCCGACGCCGGGTCGGTACGTGTAGCCGGAATGGATGCAGACCGGGCGGCTGGCCACGTACGGCGAGCCACCGGGGTGGTGATGCACGATCCCATGCTGTACGCGGACCTGACCGGCCGGGAGAACCTGCGCTTTTTTTGCCGTATGTTCGGCCTCGACCAGCCCGAAGAGCGCATCGCCGAGTCGGTGCGACGGGTGGGTATGACGTCCAGGTTGGACCAGCGGGTGGGGACGCTTTCGCACGGTATGCAAAAGCGCATTTCCATTGCCAGGGCCCTGCTGCACCGGCCGAGAGTCCTGCTCATGGACGAGCCCGAGAGCGGCCTTGACCAGGGCGCCATCGAGCTAATGCGCGAGGTGGTCACGGCCACCAAGGCGGGCGGCGGCGCGGTGTTACTGGTGACCCACAACTTCGACCAGGCGCTCGGTCTGGGTGATCGACTAGCAATTCTCGGCCGGGGCAAAGTGGCCCACGAAGAGAGCCTCACCGGGGCTGGAGGAAGCACTACGAGCCCGGAAGAGTTGCGGGCGCTGTACTTCAAGCATTCGGGGGAACCACGATGACCTCGCTGGTGGATCGCTTTTTGCGCTGGCCGGTGACGGCCGTGCTGTGGAAGGACGTGGTGTTGGAGACGCGCACCAAGGACACGCTGGTGTCGGTGTTTGTGTTCGCACTGCTGTCGATAGTCGTGTTCAACTTCGCCCTCAACCCAACGCCCCAGAACGTCGCCCTGGTCGCGCCGGGCATCTTGTGGGTCGCCTTCACCTTTGGTGGCGTACTCGGCCTCACACGGAGCTTCGCGGTGGAGAAGGAGCGCGGCGGCATGCAGTCGCTGCTCCTGACGCCAGCGGGCAGGGACTCGATTTATCTCGGTAAGGTTCTGTCGATCTTCGTGTTCATGTTGGCTGTAGAAGTGGTGACCTTCCCCATATTCGCCGTTATCTACAACCTCCCGTTGGCGGCGCCGGAGTTCATTCCGGTGGCGCTTTTGGCTACTCTCGGCATAGCGGCGGTGGGCACGCTGTTCTCGGCAATGGCGGTGAACACCAGGGCGAGAGAGGTGATGCTGCCGCTCCTGTTCCTGCCCATAGCGGTGCCGGTAATAGTGGCGGCGGTGGAGGCTTCCGGGCCAGCTATAACAGGCGAACCGTGGGGCGACGCCATCCAGTGGCTTCCTATTCTTGCCGTTTTTGACGTGGTCTTCCTCGTTATCTGTTCGCTCGGCTTTGGGTTCGTCGTACAGGATTAACGCCAGCATCTAGCTTCAGCTCAATACGAGTGTAACTTGGTAACAACATTTGTTGCGCAGATGCCAATTGCCCCTATATTCGTACTAGAGATATGGAGGCCTTCCACCCCGGTCCCACCATCGAACTGACGCCTGTAACACCGCGTTAACAGGAGTGTCCTCCTCATTGACACCCGCAAATTTCTGCTGATATCGTCGAAGCTAGTGTCTACCCGTCTGTAATGGGCTTCGGCGGGTACGCGAGGTCCTTTTCTGTAGGAACAGCCCCACTCATCCGATTCCGTGATGGAGAGCGCATTGAAGAAGAGCGACTTCGTCGTCCGATTTGCGGGCGAAGGCGGCCAGGGGGTTGTAACCTCGGCCGAAGGCTTGGCGCAGGCCGCCACCCAGACCGGGTACCATGCCCAGACTTTCGCCACGTTTCCCTCCCAAATAATGGGTGGGCCGACCTGGACCCAGACGCGCATATCCACGTCTCCCGTTCTCAGTTCCGGCGACCACCTCGATGTGTTGGTGTGCTTTAACGAGGCCGCCTACGACACCCACCACGGTGAGGTGGGAGACGACGGTGTGATCGTCTACAACACCGGGGATTTTGAGCTAGAGGGCGACACCCACTCGTTCGGCATGAACTTCGACGAGCTGGCCAAGTCCACAGGTAACGCCAGGGCCGCCAACATGGTCGTGATCGGCGGACTCGCACATCTAGTGGGCATGCGACAGGAAATATTCGACGAGTTCGTCACCAAGCGCTTCACGCGTGGGAGGCCGAACGACGAAGAGATCATCAGCTCCAACCTCGAAGCGATGCGCCTGGGTAGGGCAGAGGCTGAGGCGAGCGGGTTCAGCGTGGGGGAACTGGCGACCCCGGAGCGGCCCGACTACGAACAGATACTGGTGAACGGCAACACGGCCGTGTGCCTGGGCGCGATGCACGCCGGTATGAACTTCTACGCCGGGTACCCCATTTCACCGGCGACTCAGATTCTTATTTGGATGGAGCGAAACGCTCCCGCCCCCGGTAAGTTTGTCTACCAGGTCAGTTCAGAGATCGAGTCTATTACTGCGCTACTGGGCGGCGGGTTCGCCGGTAAGAAGGCTATGACAGCTACCGCTGGTCCCGGGTTTTCGCTCATGAGCGAGGGTCTTGGTCTGGCCTGGATGGCCGAGATACCTCTTGTAGTTGTTAACGTGCAGCGAGGCGGCCCTGCCACCGGACTGCCGACCAAGACGGAGCAGTCGGACCTGTTCGGGTCGATGTACCCGGCGCACGGAGACGTAAAACTGCCCCTCATCGCCCCTGGGACGGTCGAGGAGTGCTTCTACGCTGCGGTGCACGCGTTCAATTGGGCCGAGCGTTACCAGGGCCCGGTAGTCGTGCTTAGTGAGCACGCACTGTCGGAGCGTAACCAGAACATCCCCAAGCCCAAGCTCGATGAAATTCCCGTGGAAGATCGGCTGACCTACACGGGCACGGGCACGGGCGACAACGGCTACCAGCGCTACGAGTCCGGCGAGGTGTCTCCGATGCCCATCCCGGGTGGGCCTGGCGGCTACGTGGCAAACGGCAGCGAGCATGACGGCATGGGCGACACCACGCACCTCGGTTCCCGCCACGTGCAGATGACCGAGCGCCGCTGGGGTAAAATCAAACTGCTGGAAGACGGCGACTTCGAAGCCGATCACACCGAGGCTAGCGTCGCCGTAGTTCCCTGGGGTGGCTCCAAGGGGCCAGCCCGAGAAGCTTATGAGCGGCTAAGAGAGGGCGGGCTGGATATCGGCTGGTACTACACCATGTTCCTCAATCCGCTGCCCCCGGAAATGCTCGCGGAGCTACGTAAGAAAGACCTCGTCCTGGTGCCGGAACTCAACTACCAGGGCCAGTTCTCCAGCATTCTGCGCTCGTACGGAGTGAAGGCGGAGTCGATTACCCAGTACACCGGACTGCCCTTCAAGGTGGGCGAACTGGCGGATCGGATCACTGAGGCGAGCAAACCCGGCGAGCCCAGTAAACCCGGCAAACAAGGAGTCTCGGCTTGAGCGCTAAAAACCCGGAATACGACTTTAAGTGGTGCCCCGGCTGCGGTGACTTTGGAGTCCGCAGGGCTATAGAGGCGGCGGTCCAGCAGCGCAACGTCGCCACGGGCCAGGCCATGTCCAACACCGTGGTTATCGCCGGTATCGGCTGCTCGGGCAACATGGTGCACCTGCTGGAGGGCGAGCAGCCATTCGGCTTCCACGGCATCCACGGTCGCTCACTGCCCATTGCGATGGGAGTGAAGATGGCCCGGCCAGAACTGAACGTCATGGCCGTTGCCGGAGACGGCGACTTCCTCAGCATTGGCATGGAGCACATCGCGCCCCAGGCGGGCCGCAACCTGAACATCTGCGCCGTGGTTATGGACAACGGCGTGTACGGCCTCACCAAGGGCCAGTCGTCGCCCACGTCCGAGCAGGGCATGGTGACCTCGTCCACCCCGTTCGGCAAAATGGAGGAAGAGGTGCACCCGTTGTCCCTCTACCTCACGCTCGGAGTGTCGTATGTGGCCTCCGGCCTGTCCTCGAAGGTCAAAGACGTGACCCGAATGATCGTTGAGGGCATGGAGCATCCAGGGTTCGCAATCGTGCACATCCAATCGCCGTGCACTACCTACAACGACACTTACGAACTGCTCAAGGGCAGCGTCAAGAAGGGCATCGAGCCGATGGCCTGGGCAGTTCCTGAGGGTCATGACCCTTCCGATCTCGGCGCTGCGCGAACACTCGTGCAGGGCACCGGGATTCCGTTGGGACTTATCTACAAGGACACGTCCAGGGAGCCGTTCGAGAACCGTATAGAAGAGGTTGCGGCCCGGACAAATGCCAAGTCCCCCCGAGAGCTGATCGACGCCCTGAGTATTTAGGCTCCGCGAAGCGCGGCGCTTCGCCCGTCAGGGTTTCTTCTGCTTACGGCCTCATCGCTTTCGCGACTAACTGTCTGGTTCGCTAGTTCTCTCGAGTAGCGACGTAGTCCGAGAGGTGCTTCCTCAGTAGCAAGCGCCCGCGGTGCAGGCGGGACTTGAGGGACGAGACCGTTATTTCTAGAATCTCTGCCGCCTCCGTGTTGGACATGCCCTGCACGTCGCGCAGCACCACGGCTGTACGGAGGTTGGGCTCAAGCATGGCGATGCCTTCGTTTAGCTTGGTGCCGAGTTCGGCGTTGGCCGCACCTTGCTCTGGCGACATTCCCATGTCGGGGATGTCGATGTCGTCGAGGCCGGTCTGGGTGAGTTCCCGTCCGCGCTTGCCTTTGCGAATTTTCATCAGCGCGGCATTGGTGGCGATGCGATAGAGCCAGGTGGTGACCCGTGACTCCCCCCTGAAGCGGTCCCACGCCTTGTATGCCGACAGGAACGCGTCCTGCACGACATCTTCGGCGTCGTGGGGGTTGCCCATGTAGCGGTAGGCCACGTTGTAGACGAGGTCTGTGTACCGCTCGACCACTTCTTCGAAGGTCTTCGGCTGTGCCTCTTGTTCGGCCCTGTCTGCGGGCGTTTTAGACCCTGCGGTGTCCAAGGGTAAGTCTCTGTCTCCTGAAATACGAGCGCCCGAGAATCTCGCCTGAGAACCCCGCCTCAGAACCTCTGGGGCACCTCGCGCATCAAATTCTATCGAAGGGTTGGGCAGACGGCAAAGGGCTACAAGCCTTCAGATAACCGACAGACGATTGACTCAGAGACGAGCGTCTTCTAAATTAACTTCCGGCACATTGAGTGCACTCTGACAGTAGAGTCAAGACAAATAGCCATGGCCCCAGGCTTACTTAAAAGAATATTTGGCGGCAAGAACATGCACGCCGACTTCCGCGATATCTCCTCCGACTATGTCGACGGCGAGGTGGCCGGTGACGCCCTGCGAAATGCGAACGTCCATCTAGGGAAGTGTGGTCCGTGTCAAACTTTTTTGGACACGCTGAAAGCCACCGTGGCAATGCTGAAAGGCGCACCTGTGCAAAAGGCCCCGCCGAACCTGCGAGCCGACATCTTAGAGAGATTGAAACGCCAAGAGGACTGACCGGGACCGGGTCCCAATGCCGATAGCCAAAAGAGCCGATAACTAAGAGGGCCGCACCATTGGTGCGGCCCTCTCGCTTTGTCCGGGTTTCGTTAACGAACCGGCTACCCGGTCTCTTCCTACCCCGTCTCTTCATCCACGGCGACGTACTTGGACGGGCACTTGACGATGACGTTCTCGCTGCGGAACACCATTTCGCCGTCGAACGAGCCCTCCAGGATGATCTCGGAGTGGTCGTTAAAGAACAGGTCCGGAAGTACGCCTTCGTGTACGGCGAGCATCGTCTGGTCGCCATCAGTCAGCTCGAAACGGGCCTCAGTCGAGCCGTCCTGCCGGTCGAACGAGGTGGGAATGAGCTTGCCGTTGACTCTCACCATGCGACCGTCTTCCGACGGGCCGAGTTCGGTGGCCTCACCGACCGTGTAGTAGTAAACGGTCGCGTTCTCGAAGGCCATGAACCCGAAGTAACCCAGAGCACCCACAAGGGCCAGCGCTCCCACGAGCAACTTGAGCTTGTTCGCGCCAATCATCGCGCCCTCTTCGGGCGGTGCCTCGGAAGGGTCCGGGACGTAATTTTCAGGTTGGGCCATCTAGTATTTCGCCTGTCGCTATTTCTCTTGCCGCATTATGTGGGCCACTGCTTCCAGTATCGCAAATGGCTCAAGTTCACGCCTGCTCATCTGAATCTACGTATCAGGAGTCCGTCCCGATCTTTTCGTGCATCGCGGCGCTGAGGGCCTCGATCTCTGCCTGCATCCTGCGCTGCTTGAGCGTCATGTAGATGACGTAGCCGAAGAACAGACCCCAGGTAATTATGAAGACGGCGAACAGGTACGGCAGGTTGGCTTCTGGGTCGCCGCTGGTGTTGTCCTCAATTTGAAAGTGTTGTCCCTGCTCAGCGGGCACAAGTTCGGAGCCTTCAAACGCCAGCGCGGTGCCCGGCGCGAGCAGGACGGCGACCGTCACGGCCGCCACGACGAAGGCAGCCCCAATGCGGCCCCAAATGCTGATATGGGAGACGGCGCTAAAGACGGACTGAGGCAATCTGGTGTAGCTCATCAAGTTGGCTCTCCGAGCGCTTCAAAGAGTAGCGTTCCATGAGTATGTATATGAATAGGACGACGAACGTGACCATGGCAATTAGCAGGGTGGTGGCCATTCTCGATTCGAGGGAGTCGGACTCGGCAAGTGGCCCGATGAGAATTTCCGGGTGGGCGGTCCGCCACAGCCATGTTGAGATGTAGATGATGAACGCGTCTACTGCGCCCATCAGCGCGATGACAGCGGCGTAGCGGGCCTGCTGTATTCCCTGCGGCCCGTAGGCGCGCAGCATCAGGTAAGCGACGTATATGAACCACAAAATGAGAGTGGTGGTGAGCTTGGGGTCCCAGGTCCACCAAACCCCGAAAGTGGGCTTGGACCATACGGCGCCGGTGACGATTATGAGCGTGGCGAATATCACCCCGAACTCGGCCGACGTGTGCGCCAGGTCGTCCCATTTCTTGTCTTTTTTCCACAGGTACATCACGGACGCGAACGTGACGACCACAATGGAAATCATCCCCAGCAGGCCGAGGGGGACATGGAAGTAGAGGATGCGCTGGGAAACGCCCAGGGTTGCCTCGGTCGGGACCCAGAAAAACACCAGGTAAAGCGTTACCGCCATGAGGGCGGCACTGGCCACCAGCAAAACGTCCATTACGGCCCGGGACCGGCGGCCTTTCGGGCTGGAGCGTCTCGTGGCCGGAGAAGCTTGCGCCATTGGTGCAATGTATCACAAGCCCTCTGTTCAGTGCTTTGTAATGAGTTGAAACAGGCCCACGAGATGACGGCGGTTTACCCCGCCAGTGATAGACTCGTAAACGTGACTATTTGGACGTTTGCCGCATGACAGATTCGTTGACTCGCCCCGAGTTTGAGGCCCTGGTGGTCCAGGCCCTTAACGGTATTCCCGAAGAGGTTGGACGTCACCTCAGCAACGTCGACGTTGTCGTCGAGGACGTGCCCAACCGCGACCAGCTCGCTGGCAACGAGATAGGCGAAGGGGAACTGCTCCTGGGCCTTTACGAAGGCGTCCCTCTCACCGAGCGCTACGGCTACGGCGAGGTGCTACCCGACAAGATTTCCCTGTTCCAGGGCTCTATTGAGGCGCTTGGGCTGTCGAACGAAGACATGATGCAGGAGATAGCCGACACGGTCGTACATGAAGTAGCGCACCACTTCGGTATCGACGACGAACGCCTGCACGAACTGGGTTACTAGTACGTTCCCTCTGGCTGACGGGGATCTGGCCCGTTAGTCGCCTGAGTTATCTCCAAACAGGTCAGCGGCGTCCTGTTCGACTCTGGTCTTGCGTTCCTTGTCGTCCAGATAGCCGAGCTGCTTATAGGACTCCGGGGTGCCGTAGTCGCGAGTGCGAATTTCTACCGGCATTGGTACTGCGTGACCGAACACCAGGGCCTGCTGGCGTGAGTCCAGGCTGGCCAAGACATGCTTTAGTTTGCGCCCGCCCGAAACACCGGTCAGGACCGCGTCCACGTCGCGGTCGTTGTCCAGCAGGCAGGCGAACTTCGTGCCCAGCTGGCTCAT
>CAVOCN010000041.1:0-8470 GCA_963694205.1 Dehalococcoidia bacterium
ACGTTCGAAGCAGGCCGATTTTCGGGGCACGGCCGAGTGACTCGGCCAGTGCGACGGCCGGTGTCGGGGCCAAGTCGGCGGAGAACGGGTCGGCCGGATCGTGCCCGGATAGCGCCGACAACATGAGCGCAGCGTCTTGGACCGAACGCGAGAAGGTACCGAGAGTGTCGACCGACCACGAGACCGGTATGACGCCCCGTCGACTGACGCGGCCCATCGACGGCTTCAGGCCCACGACGCCGTTGTAAGCGGCGGGCCGGAGCACGGAGCCCGCGGTCTGGGAGCCCATTGCCATGGGGAATACCCCGGCCGCCACGCCGACGGCCGAGCCGGTGGAGGAGCCGCCGGGGGTGCGCTCAGGGTGCCAGGGGTTCAGGGTTGCAGGAGGGTCTCCGCAGGCGAATTCGGTGGTGACGGTTTTGCCCATGATGACGGCACCGGCTGCCTTCAGGTTGGCGATGGAGGCCGCGTCTGTGTCGGGCACGTTGTCGGCGAATATGGGGCTGCCGTGGGCCGTTCGCAACCCGGCCGTGTCGTAGATGTCTTTGATGCCGACGGGAACTCCATGTAAGACGCCGATCGGCTCGCCCGAAGCGAGGGCGTCGTCGCGCTCGCGAGCCTGGCGCATGGCGTACTCGGTGTCGAGGGTCGCCCACAGGCCGAGCCGTGGCTCAACGGCGCTGGACCGGGCAAGCAGGGCCTGTAGTAACTCGACAGCGGATAGCTCGCGGGCCCGGATGGCGGCTGCGGCCTGGGCGACGGTCAGTTCGTGTGGTTTGGTGGGCATCAGCTTGGCTCCAATTGGCCGTGTAACATTCGGCCGGAGACGACTATACATGCACCCGTGTACCTGGGGTACCTGGGAGGGAGAAGAGATAGATGCCACCACTTACTCAGCCGGAGTTGGAAGAGTTCTTTACCAAAGGGGCCAACATTATGAGGCTCTCGACGCTGTCGCCGAGCGGCCACCCTTATGTGGTGCCGGTGTGGTTCTGGTACGAGGAGGGCAAGTTCATGCTCGCCGCCCGGCGTCAGAACGAGTGGCTCAAGCACATTGACGCCGACGGACGGGTGGGAGCCTGCATCGACACGTCCGATGCGCCGTATGCTCGGGTGCTCATCCAGGGGACGGCGACTATTGAGGACAGGAGCTGGACTGGGCCGTGGGAGCCGCTGGCCGTTCGCTATGTCGGCTACGAGGCGGGGCACGCCTACTACGAGAAGACCAAGGCCGTTCCCCGTGTTCTGGTGAGCATCGACCCGGATAGCGTCATCTCGTGGGCGGGCTCGGACTGGCACCGCAAGTACAACGAGGACTTCGGCGAGCCTGGCGAGTAGGGTCTTCCTCTGGGCCTAGAGGGCCTAGAACGTCAGCGCGACCTTGACGACGCCGTCGTCGCGGGCGTCTGCCAGATCAAAAGCCTCGCTGACGCGCTCGATGGGCAACGTGTGGCTGACGATGGGTGCCATGTCGATGGCACCGGACGCGATGTACTGGAGCGCCTTGTTCACGGCCGGGAGCCCGTGTTCGTCCTGCGAACCGAAGCTCGAATTTAGCGTCAGACGCCTGCGGAAGAAGATGTCCCAGTCGAACGCCACTTTTCCCATGCCGGGCGGCAAACCGAAGGCCTGCACCCGGCCCCAGACCTTTGCGATGGACATGGCCTGGTTGAGCGTGGGTTCGCTGCCGACCGCTTCGACGACGAGGTCGGCGCCCTTGCCGTCGGTTAGGTCCAAGATGGCGTCAGTTGCCCGGTCGCCGGTCACGTCGATTGTCTCGTGCGCTCCAAATGACTGAGCCAAGGCCCGGCGGGCCTCGACGGGTTCGACGGCGATGATGCGCTCTGCGCCCAGTCGCCTGAGCATGAAGTCGTGGAATAGCCCGGCTGAGCCCTGCCCCAGTACGACGACCGTCTGGCCCTCCACGTCGGGCAGGCGCTCGCAGGAGAACACGACGGTGGCTAGCTGCTGGGCCATGAGCAGGTGCGCTTCGGGAGCGCCCTGGGGCAATCGAGCCAGGTATCTAGGTTCGAGAAGTTGGTAACCGGCGAAGGTTTTGGCGATGCCGATGTTGGGGACGGTCAGCACGCGCTCTCCCGGCTCAAAGCCGGTCCCGCCACCGTCGATCACCTCGCCCAGGCCCTCGTGGCCGGGGTGACCATGTGGCAGGGGGAAGTCCGAAGCGTAGCCGGTGTAGCCCATGTAGACGACGTGCAGGTCGCTGCCGCAAATTGACGCCAGGCGCGTCTTGACCAACACCTTGCCCGCCTCTGGAACCGGTGCGTCGATCTCCTCGCAGCGGATGTCTCGCATGGCATAGGCCTTTGCCGCCAGCATTTTTGTTTGGGCCGAGTCGGCGCCGTTAGGTGTCAAAGTTTCACTTCTCCCTGAATCTGTAGATCCCGCCGGGAAGCGAGAGTATTAACACCTCGCCGGTGCGGTCGACGGCGAACGACGAGATGTCGCTCACCAGGCCTCTGTGTACGACGATGCCGTTCTTGGTGACGCGACCGTCTTCATACCGCAGGCCCCAGATTATGCCGGAACAGAAGTCGCCATACACATATATGCCCTCCAGCGAAGCGATTCGCGACCCTCTATATACCGGGCCCCCGGTGACCGAGCAACCGGAGTCGCGGCCGTATTCGGCGACGGGGAGCACGAGTCCGGTGCGGGAGCAGGCCGAGCCCTTGAAGCACCCCGAGCCCTCCATTGCGTTCCAGCCGTAGTTGGCACCCCGGGTGATGATGTCGATTTCCTCGGTACGGTTCTGGCCCACGTCGCCCGCCCATAGGCGTCCCGTTTCTGGGTCGAACGCGAAGCGCCAGGGGTTGCGCAGCCCATAAGCCCAGATTTCCGACCTTGCCCCGGTCTTGCCTACAAACGGATTATCTGCGGGTACTAGATAGCCGACGCTCTCGCTGACTTCACTTACGTCTAGCCGGAGTATGGAGCCGAGCAGGGTGCCGGGGTTTTGGCCGTTGCCCTGGGGGTCGCCACCGGACCCGCCGTCGCCGAGGCGCAAGTAGAGCATTCCGTCCGGGCCGAACTCGATGTGGCCGCCGTTGTGGTTGCCGAAGGGCTGAGGGACTTCTAAGACGAGCGTTTCCGACGCAGGGTTGGCCCGGTCGGCAGTGCCCGAAAAACGGGAGATTATGGAACGCCTGGGGCCAGAGGCCGAGTAGTAGATGAACAGATGGCCGTTCGATGGGAAATCCGGATCGAAGGCCAGGCCCAACACGCCCTCTTCGTTGGCCGTGGTGCGAACCCGGTCGGTGATGTCGAGGTACAGCGTGCCCGTTGCCGTAGCTGACGGCGATGGGCCGGGCGTAATGCGCCAAACCTCGCCTTTCTGTAGCACGGCGTAGAGGGAATCGCCGCCGTCGTCCGGCCACGCCAGGTGAACCAGGCCATCCAACTCTAGGTCAGCGTCGGGGAAGAGCCGCTCAACGCCCAGTTCCGGTACCTGGCCACCTGGCATTGGAGCTTCGCTGGCACAGCCGCTGACAATCACGGCACCGACCATCGCCACACCCACGATCCAGACGCTAACAGTCCACCTCAGCACCGGGCGATTATAGCGATGAGCCCGGCCGGGTTGTGGCCGCTGGTAACATTGCCAACCGAATCGCCACCACACATCGCCACCACTCACTGGGGCAAGTAAGAGGGAGTCGTAACGTTGAGAAAATTCTGGCACGCAGGGATGGTCGTAACGAACCTGGAGAGCGCCATTGAGTTCTACACAAAGGGCCTGGGCCTGAACTTGATAGACACGCCCGTGGTAACCGGGGCCGGTATAAGCAGCCTGGTTGGCTACGAGGGCTCTCACCTGAAAGAGGCCTTTCTCGGGACGGCCGACCAGACGACGGTGATGGACTCGCCGACGCTCGCTCTCATTGAGTACGTGCACCCGCGCAGCGCCGAGAAGGTGACGCCAGAGCGCAACGCCATAGGCGCAGGACACGTCGGCTTTTTCGTGGACGACCTGGACGCGCTTTTTGCTCGATTGGTGGATATGGGTGCTGGAACGCTTGGGCCGCCGACCGACATAAACGACACTACCCGCGGCTGCTACCTGACCGACCCGGACGGCAACTGGATTGAATTGGTGGAAATGACTTAGGGGTAGATGACTTAGGGGCAAATGACCTAGGAATAAATGACTTAGGGCCAGATGGCCTGGTCTAGGAGTCGAGTCGGCGAGCAAGCGCGAGGGGGAAAATTGGTTACTGGTCACTGGCATACCGGATTCGTGGTCGAGGACATGGACAGGGCCGTGCGGTTCTATACGGACGGGCTCGGGCTTTCGATGGTGCGTAGCTATCAAACCGACTCGGCTCCTGCCGCACAGGTGCTGGGCTACGACAAGGCAGACGTAAAGGTCGCAGTACTGGAAATGAAGGACGGCGCGTCTCTCGAACTATTGCAATACGTCGAACCACATACCCTCGCCAGGCAGATTTCCGAGCGCCACGTCATAGCGTCGGCTCACGTCGCATTTCTGGTCGACGATGTCGCGGCCGTTTTGGAGCGGGTCGTTGAGTTCGGAGGCACCAGGCGAAACGACCCGGCAGAGACCGAGCCGGGGACTGTTCTCACCTACGCCCAGGACCCGGATGGCAACTGGCTGGAGTTCGCACAGATAGCCGGGTAACGGCCCGGTCGGTATGAGGCCGAGGCACTCTGGTAAATTGGAGTGCCTATGACTAATTTGCTTTCCGAAATTCTGCCCATCGACTCCGAAATTGGCCTGGACGGCCACCTGCGCATTGGGGGATGTGACACCACCGAAATGGCGGCACGCTACGGCACCCCGCTGTATGTGTACGACGTGCACACTATGCGCACCATGTGCCGCGAGTTCACGCAAGAGTTTGGCTCTCGATACCCCGACTCCCGCGCTCTGTACGCGTCGAAAGCCTATTTAGGCCCGGCCATGGCGCGTCTTGTTGCCAGCGAGGGCCTGGGCATGGACGTGGTGTCGGGCGGCGAACTGGCCGTTGCGCGCGCGGTCGACTTCCCGCCAGAAGACATCTTCTTTCACGGCAATAACAAGAGCCCCGGCGAGGTAGCCGAGGCGCTGGACTACGGCATAGGCCGGTTTGTCGTGGACAGCTTCCACGAACTGGACATGGTGGACGAAATGGCCCGGCAGCGCGGCATGGTTCAGCCCGTCATGCTTCGCCTGTCGCCCAGCATAGACGCGCATACGCACGCTAAGACGACGACCGGCATTCTCGATACGAAGTTCGGCTTCCCCATTGAGACCGGCGACGCGGCCAATGCCATTCGCCAGGCGCTGGCGGCCAGCAACCTGGACCTGACGGGCATTCACATTCACCTGGGCTCTCCCATATTCGAACTCGAGCCCTACACGCTTGGGATCGATACTGTTTTGACCTACTTAGCCCAGTTCATACCAGAGGGGCTCGACCTGCGGGACTTCAGCCCCGGCGGTGGGTTCGCGGTGGGCTATGTCAGGGATGAGCTGCCGCCGCCCATTTCGGCCTACGCGGACGTTATTACCCGCGCCGTCAGGGACCGTAGCCGCGATCTCGGCTTCGGGGAGCCCCGGCTATTGGTCGAACCGGGACGGTCGATTGTGGCGCGGGCGGGCGTCGCCCTGTACACGGTCGGCGGGGTGAAGGATATTCCCGGCCTGCGCAAGTACGTTTCGGTGGACGGCGGCATGGGGGACAATATTCGCCCCGCCCTCTACGACGCGAAGTACGAGGCGATGCTGGCGAACCGGGTAGCAGAGGGTAATGAAGAGCGCGTACGCATTGTCGGCAAGTACTGCGAGACTGGCGACATACTGGTGAAAGAGGCTGACCTGCCGTCTCCCCGGACCGGGGACCTGGTGGCCATGCCCAGCTCGGGGGCCTACGGGATTTCGATGGCCGGTAATTACAACATGAACCCGCGCCCGGCCGTGGTCATGGTTGAGGACGGCCAGTCTACGCTGGTCCGTCGCCGAGAGACCTACGACGACCTGCTGGCCGTCGAGGTGGACCCGGGGGCGTAAAGACGTTGTCTGAGCCCCAGATTGTCTGAGATTCGGGCGACGCTTGAGAGCGTCGTGATCGGCCACGAGAAGGTTCTCTCGTCGTTGGCCCGCGCTATTGAGCAGGGCAGAACGTCCCACGCCTATCTCATTATCGGCCCGGCTCACGTAGGAAAACTCACCGTGGCCATGGTGCTGGCCAGGCACCTCAACTGCCTGGCCGACGAGTCACCGTGCGGGACGTGCGTCCAGTGCACGCGTATCGAGAGACGGGTTCACGCCGACGTCAAGGTTGTGCCCGTAGACACTGAGGGGCAGCATCATGACGACGGCAAACCGAGAACGCGAATCACCATTGAGCAGGTCAGGGCGGTCTCAAATGAGGCGTCACTGCGCCCGTTCGAGGGCAGGCACCGGGTGTACATTTTCGAGGATGCCGACAGACTGACCGAAGACGCCTCGAACGCTCTGCTCAAGACGCTGGAGGAGCCCCCGGACCAGGTGGTTATTGTGCTGCTGGCCTCTGGCGAAGAGGCTGTGTTGCCCACGATTTCGTCCCGCTGCCAAACGCTTTCGCTTCGGCCGGTGCCCTGGCCTGTGCTGTCGGCAGCTCTTATTGAGCGGCTTGGGCTCGATGATGCGATGGCGATGCAGATAGCGCGCACCTCTGCTGGTCGGCCCGGCGTTGCCATTCGTATGGCGACGGACGAGGAGTTCGCGGCGCAGCGAAACGAGACGCTGGACCGAATTGAGGGCGCGGCCACTGGCAACCTGGAGGGACGCCTGAAGTACGCAGCTTCGCTGGCGAGCATGTTCGGCAAAGAACGCGAACGGGCCAGGGAAGAGATGGCGCAGTGGCGGGACTGGTGGCGGGACGTGCTGGTGGCCGGTCAAGGGCTGGACGACTACGTTAGCCATGTCTCGCGCGCCGACACGATCCGTGCGACTGCGGCTACGGTGGGCGTCACTGGAGCTGCGCAAGGCCTGCGGGCGTCAATTAAGGCGGCTGAACGACTGGACAGCAATGTCGTTCCGGCGCTGGCCATTGAGCAGATGATGTTGAGCCTGCCCTAATCATGAATTCTGGACGCAGAGAAAAGGGAACTACATGGCAATAGCAGGGGTGAGGTTCAGGCCGTCGGAACGGCTGCGTTACGTGGATGACGCTGGGCACGACGTGAAGGTCGGCGACGTGGTGACGGTGGAGGGGGTCGAGCAGCTAGATGCCCCAGAGGATTCGCCTGGGGCTCGGGAAGCAGTGGTTGCTTTAGACCCGGGCCAGGTGATTTTCAACGAGGTGCGCGAGACGCAGGGCTCGGTGACGGCGGTCGTTACTCGCGCCCAGTCCTAAGGGCCTACCCCTAGGCGTAGGCCCAGGGGATGAACGGCCGCCATTCGTCTAGCAGTGTGCGCTGTTCGAACATGTAGAACGGGTTCGGCCTGGGCACTGTGGGCTGGTTGAGCAGGGCCATGCTGGCCTCAGACGGGGTGCGGCCAGCCTTTCGATGGTTGCACCGCTTGCACGCCGCGATGACGTTGCCCCACTCGTGCTTGCCTCCCCTGGAACGAGGAAGTATGTGATCTAGCGTGAGGGTCTTGGACTCGGTGCCGCAGTACTGGCAGGTGTTGCGGTCTCTTGCGAAGATGGCTCGCCTCGATAGCCGCCTGCGTACCAGGGGCCGCTTGACCATGTTGTGCAGGCGAATTACGGAGGGGACCTGGAAGGGCTGGGAGACGGTGTGCACGTAGCCGCGGCCGTTTTCCATTAGCTCCGCTTTTTCCCGGTCGAGGAGCAC
Organism: Dehalococcoidia bacterium; assembly: GCA_963694205.1. Taxonomy (GTDB): domain Bacteria; phylum Chloroflexota; class Dehalococcoidia; order Lucifugimonadales; family UBA2962; genus CAUZIR01. The sequence goes on from CAVOCN010000041.1 coordinate 7,804, forward strand.
CAGCGCGCGCCTGACGTTGCACACGTTCAGGGGCTGGTAGTTCTGGTTAAGGACCAGAACTGGAGCTTGGATCAATATCCCAGTGGCTGTGGGAAGCCTCCTAGTTAGGGTTTATGGGTTAGGGGTTACGGTTTCTCGGCTTCGATTTCGTCCTTGAGAATTTGGATGGAAACCTCGAAGTCGTTGGAAACGAACCCTATAGCGTCGCCAGGAACCTTGTCGACGACGCTGACGAACGTGCGCACGAAGTTGGACTCGACGAGGGCGCTTTGCAGGCCCTCTTTGATTTCAAGGGTGTCGGGGATGGGGAGCTTGTCGGCGACGGTGCCCGCGATGCCGTCTTCGGGCACTTCAGGCAGTTCGAAGTTGTAGGCGAGCCGGGCCAGGCCGAGTATGGCCGCGCCGCTCAGCAGGGCGGCGAGCAGGAGCCCGAGCGCGAGCCCGCCGAGCTTGTCGATCATGGCCGACATGCCAAGGGTAAATACGGTGAGGAAGGGTTTGATGATCTTACCGGCGATGCCAGCGACGATCACGCCAGCGAGGATGATGGCGGCGTAGGCGATGAAGCTGACAATCGTGTCATTACCGACGGAGCTTGATATGGCCGAGCCCAGGTTATCGGCATAGTGCCCGGCGAACTGCCAGCCGACTATGACACCGATGGCCA
>CAVOCN010000042.1:0-8413 GCA_963694205.1 Dehalococcoidia bacterium
GTTCGGCTTCGACGATCCCGACACCGCCTGGGACGACTGGGTGGTGTATGTGTGGAACAACGCCTTCTCCGGCACCGTGGCGGCGAACTGCGACAACGCCGACACCTCTGAGAACGCCTTGTGTGTGCGACGAGAAATCGACGCAGCCTGGCAGGCTCTTCGCGCTGCCAAGCTGTCATTGACAGAGGCACGGGCCGGGTCCGAGGGGGCCCCGGCCCGTGCCGACGGCCTGCTCATCGCCGCCAACCGAAACGTCACCAACGCCGCCCTGAACCTCAGGGGCTTGGAAGCCGAGTTCGAGCCCGACCACGTCCGAGCACGCGAGGCAGCGCTTTCACAGGCCGAAGTCCGGCTAACTGAGGCCCGCGCCTATCTCACCGAGCTTTCCATACTCGACGACGACGGTAACCCCGCGCCAACAGCCGACGAAGCACAGCAATTACGACTGACCGTGTTGCAAGATCGCACCACGGTAAAAGGCTTGAACAAGCTATCGACCCGCTTCTAGCGCTCGACCTCCGTCGCGCACAGTCTGACCTGGCCCAGGCCTCGCTGATCGCCCCGTTCGACGGCGTCGTCATCGAGGTCATGGCCGACCCGGGCGATCTAATCTTCCCCGGCACGCCAGTGGCTCGATTGATCGATCCCACAAGAGTAGAGATACGCACAACCGTTATCGAAGAAGACCTGCCGTTCGTGCAGGCGGGCCAGTCGGCCGACGTCTTCTTCGACGCCGAGCCCGACGCCGCAGTGTTCGGCGAGGTAGCCCGCATTGTCCCCACAAGAGTCGCCGGGCAGGACCGGCCCCTCTACCACGTCTACATCGCCGTCGACGGCGTGCCCTCCTCCGTACTGCCGGGCATGACCGCCGACGCTTCCCTTGTGGTCGCGGCTCGTGCTGATGTCCTACGCCTGCCACGAGCGCTCGTACGAGGCCCGAGTGGCGGCACGGCCATCCTCAAAGTCTGGGATGGCATAGCCAGCGTTGAACGGGTCGTAGAAGTCGGGCTCAAGGGCGACGTCAACGTCGAAATCGTCAGTGGCCTGTCCGAGGGCGACCAGGTAGTCGCGCAATGAGTACGCCCGTCATTGAAACTAGGGCCCTCGCCCGTACCTTCGTCATTGGCTCTGGTGTCACGGGCTCCGGCCACGAAGTGCACGCCCTGCGCGGCGTAGACATGAAAATCGCGGCCGGTGAGTCGGTCGCGCTCATGGGGGCTTCGGGCAGCGGCAAGTCAACGCTAATGCACCTGCTCGGTTGCCTGGACACGCCTAGCGCTGTTGAATACCTGCTGGAGGGGCGAGAAGTCGCAGACCTGTCCCCACCGGAGCGAGCGAGTGTGCGCAACGCCCGCATCGGCTTCGTCTTTCAGGACTTCAACCTGCTGCCCCAGCTCAGCGCATTAGAGAACGTCGCGCTGCCCCTGCTCTACCGGCGCGGGTCCAGTGCGGTCCGGCAAAAGGCCCTGGCGGCTCTCGGGCAGGTCGGCCTGGCCGACCGGGCAAGGCATCGTCCCTCCCAACTGTCCGGGGGCGAGAGACAACGAGTCGCCATCGCCCGGGCGCTGGTGGGCGACCCCGCCATCGTGCTGGCCGACGAGCCCACCGGCAACCTCGACTCGGTGACCGGTGCGGAAATTCTCGGCCTGCTGACAGAACTCCACAGGGCAGGCCGCACGCTCGTGGTCGTCACTCACGACCCGGAAGTCGCCGCCCACACCTCCCGCACGCTGCTAATGCGGGACGGCCGCCTCATTTCGGAAAGTACGAACTAACACACGACCATGTCTCTACTAGAAACCCTCATGACCGCCCTGCGGGGCTTAAGCGGCAACAAGCTGCGGGCCGCCCTCACGACTCTAGGCATCATTATTGGCGTCACCTCGGTAATCACCGTGCTGGCGCTGGGCAACGGTGCCAGGGCGGCGGTGGAAGAAAACTTCCGCTTCCTCGGCTCAGACAACATCCGCATCACATCGCGCAACAAGCTGGACAACGACGAGCTTGTACCGGCCGGCGAAACCCTGTCTTACGAAGATGGCCTGCTCTTAACGGCCGAAGTCCCCCTCATATTTCGGGTAGCCATGTCCGTCGGCGGCTCGGCCAGGGTGCGCCACGAGCGCGCCGTGCTCGACATGGGTGTAAGCGGGGTAACGGCCGAAGCGCTGGACCTCCTCGCCATACAGGGCTCCGTTCAGCCAGTCGACTGGTCTGGGAATGGCCTGCTGTTCGGCAGTCACCTGCTCGCGAAAGGCCGTTTCTTCACCCCGTTAGAAGTTCTGGCGGGCGCGGACATCTGTGTGTTGGGCCACAAGACCGCGACCGACCTGTTCGGCGGCGACGACCCGTTGGACCAGTCCATTTGGGTAAACCGAAGCCGTTGCACCGTTGTCGGAGTGCTTACGGAGTTGGAGACCACCGACCCGTCTATGCGGCTACGCAGCCGCCCCAACGAAGCCTTGTACCTGCCCATCAGCACGGCAATTGGCAACCTGTTCGACGGCGAGCCCTCGGTGACGCTCACGGCCCAGGTGTCGGACGAGGGCCGCATGGAAGAGGCGAAAACGCAGGTGGTCGATTTCTTGAGAGCACGCCATGAAGTTGAGCAAAAACTCGACGGCAGCTACGAAGACGACTTCGACCTTATGACCAGGCGCGACGTGCTCGGTGCCCAGCAGGAGTCGGCCCGTACCTTCTCTCTCCTGCTCGCGGCCATGGCCGTCGTCTCGCTCATCGTCGGCGGCATCGGCGTAATGAACGTGATGCTGGTGACCGTCACCGAGCGCACCCGAGAAATCGGCGTTCGGTTAGCAGTTGGTGCAACCCGTTCAGACATAGTCGCCCAATTCTTGCTGGAGGCCGTCGTCATCAGCGCCATCGGCGGCCTGCTGGGCATCGGGCTCGGCATCCTGGCCATCCCAACGGCGGCTTCACTGAACGACGGCATCGCGTTGCTCGCGCCCGGCAGCATCCCCATCGCCTTCGCGGTGGCGGTGCTCACCGGCATCGTCTTCGGCATCTACCCGGCCATACGGGCGTCCCGGCTCGACCCCATCGAGGCTCTGCGCCACGACTGATCGAGCCCAAAAACCCAAACCATCTTTACCAAAAAACACCAAAAAACTAAGGAGAAATCGAATGGAAACAAAGAAACTCATAATCGGAGCGGGAGCGCTGGTGCTGGTCATAGCGCTGGTCGCCGTCTCCGTAACGCTGGGGTTGATGGCGTCCGGAGGCTCGGACACCGAAGCCGAAATCGTCTCATCAGGCTCTTCAAGCCAGGTAGCTGACACGGCCGCCACAGGCGCACGCAGGCCCGCAGCCAGAGTCATGGAGACAGTCATCGACGACGGCAACGGGCCGGTCGCCTCTCGCATAGAGATCCTCCCCTCGCCCGACCTGCCCAACACCGAGTCCGAGACGTCCGGCGTGTATCTCAGAACGGTCGATAATTCGGTGTTCGTGGGCACCGGAAGCATCGAACTGAACGTCCAGATCGAGCAGGCGGCCGACGGGTCCGTGGTACCCAGCGTCAGCCTGAGCAGCGACGGACCAGAGGTCGAGGTAGTCATCACCAGGGACACGGTCTTGTACAAAGACGTAACCAAAATCCCCGGCCAGGGCGGCGTGCCGCGCAAGGCCGGTGACACTACGGTTGTCCAGCAAATCGAACTCATCGACACGCTCGACGAACTCGGAGGCAACGCCGAGTTGCAGGTGTGGGGTACCAGGCGTGCCGACCGCGTCGTGGCCGACATCATCGTCTACGGCCTCGTCGAACCGAACCTGCCCTTCTAAGACGTGCCACTCTCGCTAGTCAGGCGAGTCGACCGATTCGCGCAGGTCGGGGGCCCCGAGCCGGTCAAGCTCGGCCCTGACCTGCGCCAGCTCCTCGCTAGCGGGCTCATGCCCCCCGTAGAAAGCGGCGTTGAACGCCTCCGTAGACTTGCTGGCCAGGTCTTCAGGCACCTGTTGTGCGAGCCTAGCCCGGTACTCGGCTGGAGTGGTCGATGAAGGCCTCTCCCCACCTTGGCCACCGGCGTGCAGCAGCAGCCTGTAGTACGACCGCATCGCCTCCACGACCCCCGGCGGACCTGACGGCAGCACAATTCGATGGCCACCCCGGCGACGACGCAGCGCCGAGGGCAGCAGTCCGAAAAGCATGTTGGCCGCGTCCAACATCGGGTCGGACTCACCCAGCACAGACTCCCTCACCCCCTCCACCTGTTCGGGGCGTGTTCGGCCCCGGCGTCGTAACGCGCGAGTGATTATGTACAGGGCAACGACGATGACCACCGCCAACAGCACCCACTCCAGGGCGATGACGTAGCCCGGTGTCGGACCCGCCTCCCGCTGCAAGAACTGCTCACCGAACGACTCCCCCGTCGGTATGACCTCTCTCGCCGGGCCATCACCCGAGAACAGTCCGAGAACCAGGCCAACCAGACCGTTAATGACCCAGGCAATGGGGAGGATGATCACGTAGAACAGCGCCGTCCCCATCCACCCCAGCACCTCGCTAACCGGTGCCCTGACCGCTTCGAGGAACTCCCGGCGAATGAGGCTGAACCCTGCGCCGACCGCCAGCACTCCCGCCACCGTGCCTGCTACGACTCGGAGCCAGATCATCGCCCCTCGCTCGCCGCCCGCACCGCGTCCGAGCCGGGCCACGCCCAGACCCGCCAGGCTACCTGCGAAAAACACGAACAGCGCGCCGAACGTATGCAGCGCCGCCTCCGAATTCACGTCCACCAGCACCGCGATGGCCATCAGTACCATGCCGAACTTGAAGCTACGGTTGAGCGACTCGGTCGGCTCCTCCGACGAGCCCAGCGTGCCGCCGCGCCACCAAAGTAGCACCGCAGCTACAGTCCCAAAAGTCGCCCGGAAGTTGGCACCCGCCACGTCGGAGCTTCCAGAGGCCGCCATTGGCCATCCCAGGTTCCAAAACGCATCGGACGTACCGACCTGTGTGGCCATCGTCAGATAGATAGCAGACACAGCGGCGACTACCTGGAGGGCATAAGGCAGCATGCCGCCGAATAGCGAAGAAGAGAGCACGCGCGCCACACCGGCACCGGTCGCCAGCATTGCAAGCACGGCCAGCCACCCCAGTGCGCTGCCGCCATTTCCCATCCCCAGGCCAACCATGCCCAGCAGCGCGAACAGCCATGCGCTCTCCGCCACCACCAGGGCGGCGACTATCAGCCGGTCGCGAGCTTCAATACTCATACGGCCGGATCTCGTACGGGGGTGTTGGCCTCTTCTTCGTCGAACTGGGCCATGTGCTCGCCAATGTCGTGCATCACCACGCCCGGTGGGACCTGGGGCGCTGGGGCCTCGCCGACGTAGACCATCGCCACCGGGTGCCCCTTGCCACGAAGCCGCCCGAGCACCCCGTGCAGTTCGTCGGGGTAGTGCGCGGTCACCAGCAGCACCGTCGCCCCAGAAGGCACCCGGCCCATATGGCTCTCCAAGTGGGCCGCCATGGTGGATAGCGAAATCGCCTGCAGCGTCGCCAGCGTCTCCAACACCGCCTTCAGTTGCGGCTGGTCCCGCGACGGCTTTAGCTCGGCCGGGCGATCCGTAACCATAGGAACCCCGTTGGACACGAGGCCCAGCGAATATCCCTGATCCACGCAATACGCTGCCAAAGACGCTGCGGCCGTAATCGCCCTCTCCAGGTGAACCGGGGAGTAGCCCTGCCAGTAATGCATCGACGTCTCCACCGACACCGCCAGCACCACAGTCACGTTGGCGCTGGGCTCGAACGTGCGCACCCGTAGCCTCTGGCTGCGAGCGGTCGCCTTCCAGTCAATGGTGTTGAGCGGGTCGCCGGGCACATAATCCCTCGGGGCCGCGGGGCGAGAAGGGTCCTGAAAAATGTGCGGTCCTCCCCTCACATCGCCCAGGGGCCGACCGCCCGGAATGCCTATGTCGGGAAGAGGCACGACGCGGGGGTAGACGAGCACGGCGTCCCTGTCTTCCACCCTCATCCGCGTGTCGAACAGGCCGAACATGTCGCCGGAGTCGACCTTCACGGGCCCTAATCGGAAGTAGCCGCGCTTACTGAACTTAACCGAGTAGCTCCAGCTAATCCGTTCATACCAGCCGATGGACGTCTTATGCACGAGCGTAGTTGCATTGGGGCTGGCGCTGGGGGAAACCTTCGTGCCCTCGACCGTCACACCGTCGGGAATGTCGTCCTCGGTGCGCACCCACGCCAGCGGCACCGGCTTGCGATTGGTAAGCACCACCCGCATCGGCGCGCTCTCTCCTATGAACACTCGTCGCTTTGGCAATATACGTTCGTAGGTGACGTGGTCGAGCGACACCCTGGCCCACAGCCAGCTAACGCCCGTCATCAGCAAACCCATCGCCCCAAAGCCGACGACAATGCTCTGCCCCGAGAACACTCCAATGAGTATGAGAACTATGAAGAGCCCGGTCCAAAGCTCCTGCCACAGTTGTGCCAGCAACGGCCTACCCGCCCGTGCCAGTCCCAGTAGGTCCGGAATCGGGGGTTCCAGAATCGGGAGCGGGCTCGCGCTCTATCGGCACCGGCACGGCGTCGAGCACCTCTGCCACGATGGCCGAACCGACGACCCCGCGCAGCCGCGAACTGGCGCCCATAATCATGCGATGAGCCAGCACCGGCGCAGCCATCGCCTTAACGTCATCGGGCAAAACGTAGTCCCTGCCCATAAGGGCGGCCCGGGCCTGTGAAGTCTTGTACAGCGCCAGGCCCGCCCGGGGGCTTGCGCCCAGTTCGACGCCCTCGTGCTCCCTGGTAGCCCTCGTCACCTGCGCAACATAATCGCGCACAGACTCATCCACGCGCACCTTTGGCACGGCCTGGCGCGCGCTAGCGATGCCGTCGGCATCGGTCACCGGGCCAATCTCCGGCGACCCGGCCGGGTCATCGAACCGCAGGAATATGTCTCTTTCCTCAGCCTCGGTCGGATAGCCAAGCTCCACTCTCACCATGAAGCGGTCCAACTGAGCTTCTGGAAGTGGAAACGTGCCCTCGAGTTCAATTGGGTTTTGGGTCGCCAAAACAAGGAACGGGTCGGGGAGAGGCATCGTCTCCCCGTCGACGGTCGCTTGCCGCTCCTGCATCGCTTCCAGTAGCGCCGACTGGGTACGGGGAGTCGCCCGGTTTATCTCGTCGGCGACCAGCACCTGGCTGAACACCGGACCGGCCCTGAACTGGAAATCGCCCGTCTTCTGGTTGAAGAAGTTGACCCCCAGAACATCGGAGGGCATCAGGTCGGGAGTGAACTGAATGCGTTTAAACGTGCACCCCAGCGAGTCGGCGAGAGCGCGAGCTAGCGTGGTCTTGCCAATACCCGGCACGTCCTCAATGAGTACGTGCCCGCCGCAAAGCAAGGCGATCAGCGCGAGTTCTATCCCATCGCCCTTGCCGACTACTACGCGCTGGACGTTGATTTTGACCGTCTCAACAAAGGCCTGAATGGCCAAATCTGGTGAGGGGTCGTTGGTTTCTTGAGATTGCCGCAAATTAGACGCTCCAGACGCGAACATCTTATCCGCCTCTAGAGCGTCTACGCACGGGGCGATTCGAGCCAGTCTGGCCAGTTCGGACTACTCAGGCGGGTCCGTCAGGCCGTGTCGGGTGGCGAACGACGCCGCCTCGCTGCGCCGGGTAAGTCCCAGCTTGTCGAGAATGCGCACTACATGGTTGCGGGCAGTGTTGTCACTAATAACGAGCGCGCTGCCAATTTCCTTGTTCGTATAGCCCTTCGCCACCAGCGCCACCACCTCTCTTTCCCGAGCCGAAAGCACCGCCACCTGGTGATCCTCGTCCTTGTGGGCGAGGTCTTGCAGTTTGGCGAGTACCTGCGTGGCCACGCTCGGGTCGAGCGTCGACTCGCCCTTCGCAGCCGCTCGCACCGCAGCAATAAGCTGCGCCCTGGGCGTGTTCTTAATCAGGTACCCGGTAGCGCCTGCCATGACCGCAGACATGACGTCCTGCTCGTCCGAGTAGGACGTGAGCATGAGAACTTTTACGTCAGTATCGAACTCCCGAATGGCACGACACGCCGCAATGCCGTCCATGCCCGGCATGCGCACGTCCATGAGCACCACGTCGGGCCTTAGCGGGCCAACGGCTCGTACGGCTTCCGCACCGTCGGCGACGTCCCCCACAACTTCGATGCCGTCTTCCAAATCCAGTGCCGCGCGCAGGCCCATGCGCACTACCTCGTGGTCGTCGGCGATCAAAACCCTGATGTTCATTCTTGTCCTCGCGAGCCCTTTGGGCTCCGTTTGGCTTGTCCCCGTGAGCCCTCTGGGCTCAGTGCGCTCTCTTGTCCCCGTGAGCCCTCCGGGCTCAGTGCGCTCTCTTGTCCCCGAGAGCCCTGCGGGCTCCGTGCGGCTCTATTCGCTTTCG
>CAVOCN010000043.1:0-8367 GCA_963694205.1 Dehalococcoidia bacterium
CCACCGGGATCGTCTGGTCGGTGAACGCCGGAAAGAACATCGACTCCATCTCTTCTTGTAGCCAGCGTGCCACCGCAATGTTGTCGCTGTAAATACGCACGTCACCATCGGTAACGTCGCTCTGCAAAAACAGCGCGTGCCCCTGACCGCCTGGTGAGTACAGGATGCGCCAGTGGCTTGCGCGCGTCGTCTCGGTGCCGCCCTGCTCCCCGGCTAGTCTGATGAAGGAGTTCTCTCCAGTCATGCGAACTTCGTTCGGATCGACCATGTCAGCCATGTTTTAGTCCTCTAGTAGTTGTTCTCTGTTTTTCCCTGTCGGGACGCTATCGAGCCCTGGCCCTATCGAGGGTGAGTCCAGGTCTCCGACCAGGCCAGGCAGGCGGTGGAGGTCTTGTGACTGCCGATCATCTCGGGGAACGGCCTGCCCGCTGCCGACTCGCCGTTCAGGGTCAACTGGGCCCGCTCACACGGGATCAGGCACGAGTACACACCGTGCGGGTTGCCCTGCATCTCGCCGGGTGCCGCGCTAAGGATGAACGGCTCCCCGATGTCGTACCAGGTCAGTTGGAGAGACTCTTCCAACGAATCGACAGTCTCGGTCCAGTGGTTAATGCCGTCGCCCACCTTGCCGAACTCAGAGTCAATAACGGGGATGGTCTCGTCGGCAAACGCCGGGTAAAGCACCGACTCAATCGTGGCCTGTAGCCAGCGAGTCATGGCAATGTTGTCAGAGTAAATGCGAACCTCACCGTCGGTGACGTCGCTCTGCAGGAACAGGACGTGTCCGGGGCCACTCGGCGACTTCAGAATGCGCCAGTGGCTGGCACGCGTCGTCTCGGCGCCATCTTCCGTTTCTTGTAGCCGGATAAAAGAGTTCTCACCCGTCAGCAAAACCTTGTTTGGGTCTACCGGATTTACCATGGAAACAACCTCTCTAAATGGGAACTGAACGTTGAGCCCGGAGCGGCCTCCAATTGGTGCCACTGGGCCGGGGCGCTGGGTCGGGTAATATCTTACACAGGACCAACACTATGCAACCAACAGACGACCCGAACAAAGGCCGAATAACCGACAAGGACTACGCCGAGGGCGTGGTTGCCGAAATGACGGCCGCCATCGAGCGAGACCCCGCCGACAGGCAGGCCTACGTAATGCGGGGAAACCAGCACCTCGACAGCGGCGATCTGCCCGAGTCAATCAGAGATTTCACAGTTGCCATCGAGATGGACCCGGCCGACCCGATCATCTTGAACAACAGGGGCGTGGCCTACCGGCGCAGCATGCAGCCAGAACTCGCCATGGCCGACTTTGACAACGCTTTAACCCTGTCTCCGAACTACAGGGAGGCGTTCAACAACCGGGGCATGGTCCGCTCTGACGCCTACGAGTACGAGGCCGCAATTAAAGACTTCACCAGGGCCATCGAAATAGACCCCACCTACTGGTTCGCATACAACCACAGGGCTATGGCACGGTGGGCGTTGGGAGACAAGGCCGGGGCAATAAAAGACTATGAAGAGGTCTCTAAGTTCATGGGAAGAGACGCCGGCCCCCGCGGCACCCACGGCTTCACCCGCTAGGGGCCTACTTTCACCCGATAGAGGTTTTTGGCCCGTTAGTGGGACCTAGGGAATTCGCTGTAGCTGTGTCAGTGCCTCGGCCATCAGTCCCAGGTCGCCCTTTTCCCGGTATATGTCTACCGCCGCTTGCAGGTCGGCCCGGGCGGCGGCGTGCTGGCCCTGGTTGCCCAGCATCACCCCCCGGTTTCGCAGCGCCTCGGCGTAGTCGGGCTTGTACTCAATGGCCTTATCGAAGTCGTCTAGCGCCAGGTCGAACAGGTCTTCGTTGTAATACGCCAGCGCCCGCCCGTGGTACGCGAGGTACAGGTCGGGGTGGATGCGCAGGACCACGCTGTACCGGCCCACCGCCTCTTTGTACTGGCCCGCGTTCAGCAGACCGACGGCCTGGAGATAGTCGAAGAGCACGTCTATGGCGGGCTCGTCGCTCTCTTCTTCTTCCGGGTCGCCGAACCCCGAAACGATGACCTCATCGACCTCATCGACCTCATCGACCGACGTTTCCGGCTGCGACGTCGCGATTGCGTCCAGCGCCTCAACGGCCGCTTCCAAGTCGATGTCACCTGGGTCAATCTCAGTCGGGTCGGACTCGGGCTCGGCAGTCGCCTCTCCGACGCCCGTGGGTTCTGGGGTCGGCGTATCGCCGACTGGCTCGCCAGGACCGTCGCCCGAGCAGGCGGCCAGCACCAGCGCCGAGAGCGCGGCCAGCAGTGCGAGGGTGATGATAGTTCGGCGTGGCATAGTTTCTTGTTACTGGTAGATCGGCGCGATCAAGACGGCAGAATCCCCACGTAAACCCTTACGATTTAGAGGCCTTTACCGGATGGTTTTGAGGCCTCGTTTGGAAAACTCAGGATAGCACGCAGCGCCGCCTTGTCGGCGTTGACAACGAACGGCCGACACCCGTTCAATGCAGACCACTAGCGACGACGGCCCAGGGTAGGGGCGTCGGGAATGGAACCACTTTGATACAAACTGTCAACGGGAAGACCCCGAAAATTCACCCCGACGCATTCGTCAGCGAGGCCGCTTACGTCGTCGGCGACGTCGAGATAGGCGAGGGCTCCAGTGTTTGGCCGGGCTCGGTCGTGCGAGGCGACGCCGGAAAAATCATTATCGGCAAAAACACCTGCATCCAGGACAACTCCGTGGTGCATGGAGACGCCGACGTCACCATTGGCGACGACGTGGTCGTCGCACACCGGGTCGTATGTCACGGCCGGTCCATAGGCAACCGGGTCTTGCTGGGCAACGGCTGCATCGTCAACGACGGCGTGGTCATCGGCGACGACACCATCATCGCCTCAGGTGCAATGGTGGTGGACCGCATGGAGATCCCGGCCAGATCCGTAGTCGCAGGGCTGCCGGCTCGGATACGTCGAACGGTCGAAGACAAAGACATCGTTCTAATAAAGGGCTACCGGGACATCTACGTAAGAAACACGGCAATGTACCTGAAAGAGGGCCTCGACTAGAGCCCCGACAACAATCACATGCGCTCCGGCGCCTTCATGCCCATGAGGGCCAGGCACCGGGAGAGAGCGACGCGGGCGGCGTCTACAAGCTTCAGGCGAGCCGCCGTTATCTCGGCATCACCGGCCTCAGAGGACACCACGCGGCACTGCTGGTAAAACCAGTGGAAGGCCGTGGCCAGTTCGCCCGCGAAATGGGGCAAGTGGTGCGGCTCTCGCCGCTCGGCCATGTGATCGACCAGTTCGGGCAGTTCGAGAATCTTACGAATCAGGGCAAGCTCAGCTTCATGCACCAGTAGCGAACTGTCGCCTTCCGAGTAGTCGATGCCCCGGTCTGCGGCCAGCCTGAGAATGCCGGATATGCGGGCGTGGCCGTACTGGACGTAGTAGACGGGGTTTTCCGAGCTCTGCTCCTTGGCCAGCTCCATGTCGAAGTCCATCTGGCTGTCCGGGGAGCGGGACAGGAAAAAGAAGCGACAGGCGTCGACACCTACTTCATCTACCAGCTCTTTTAGCGTTATCAAATCGCCCGAGCGCTTGGACATCTTGACGGCCGACTCGCCCTGTTTGAGCTTCACCATCTGGGTGATCATGAAACCCAGCCGGTCTGGGTCGATACCCAGCGCCGAGATGACGGCCTTCATGCGGGGGATGTGGCCCTGGTGGTCGGCTCCCCACACGTCTATGACCGAATCGAACCCCCGGCGGACGAACTTGTCCCAGTGGTAGGCGATGTCCGAGGCGAAGTAGGTCGGGTCGCCGCCCGTCCGCTCGATGACGTTGTCTTTGTCTTCTCCGAGGGTCGTGGAGGCGAACCACAGGGCTCCGTCTCTCTCCACCAGCAGGTCCTTTTCCTTGAGCATCCCCTTAACGCGCCGGTAGCTACCGTCTTCGAACAGTGAGGATTCGCGAAACCATACGTCCATCTCAACGCCGAGATTGTCCAGGTCGCTGCGAATAATCGCCAGCATGCGCTCAAGGCCGAGGCCTCGCAGTTTGGCGACGGCTTCTGCCTCGGGCAAGCCTGTGATTTCATCTCCCAGTTCGTCTGCGATCTCGCGAGCCAGGTCGGCGACGTATTCGCCTTTGTATCCGTCTTCTGGAACTTGCTGATTGCCCCCAAATAGCGTCATGTACCGGGCATACAGACTGCGTGCGAACAGGTCCATCTGCCGACCGGCATCGTTGACGTAGTACTCCCGGTGCACGTCGTACCCGGCTGCATCGAGGATGGCCGCAACGCCGCTGCCTATCACCGCGCCGCGGGCATGGCCGACGTGTAGCGGGCCGGTCGGGTTGACGCTGACGAACTCAACCTGCACGGTCTTCCCCTTGCCGGTATCGACACGGCCGAACGTGTCGCCCTCGGCCCGTACCTCGTCTACCTGGCCGGTCAGCCAGTCTTTTTCGAGCGAGATATTCACGAAACCCGGTTGACCGGCCGACGCTGAAGCGACCAGGCCCTGTGCGGCCACCCCCTGTGCGGCCAATAGGCCGGTCACCTGGGCGGCTATGGCCTGAGCAATCGCCATCGGGGCCATGCGCATGGGCTTGGCCAGCCGCAGAGCAATGTTGGACGCGTAGTCGCCATGCTCGGGCTTTTGCGGTCGCTCGACAACAACCGGCGGCAAGTCCGAGGCGTCTACGGGGGGCAGATCTCCGCCAGAGAGGGCGGCTTGTAGCGCGCCGGTTATCAACTGTTGGACGGTATCGCGGACGAGCTGCCCGTCAGGGTTTTCGGGGGAATGGGCCATCGAACCACTATAGCCCCGGTGGCACGGGGGAGTGTAGGGGGCCGCGGCGCTGCCGGGCCAACTGCCACCAGGCAGGGCTTTACTCGACGATCAGTGAGGGTCCGCCTTCGCGATGGTCGGTGAAGTCGCCTACCACCGTCCACCCCATTACGCCCTCGCGCTCAAGCTCCTCGCCCAGCGCCTCCAACGACGTCGGAGCAACGGCGATGAGAAGCCCCCCGGACGTCTGAGCGTCGGCCAGCAGCAGCCTCGTCAGCGGGTCCACAGAATCGGCCCAGTCGGTCACCTTGTCCACCGACGCCAGGTTCCGTCGCGAGCCGCCGGGCACCTGGCCACTCTCAGCCAGTTCCCGTGCTCCCGGCAGGATCGGTACGGTATTTGCTTCAATGCGAGCCGTCAACTTGCAGCCCTCGGACATCTCCCGCAGGTGTCCCAGCAGGCCGAAGCCGGTTACGTCCGAGCACGCATGCACGCCCACCCGGACCATCGCTCGGGACGCCCCATCGTTCAGAGCGCTCATTACCTCGACGGCTCCTGCCAGAACGTCTTCATCGACGACTCCCGACTTACCCGCAGTGGTTATGACGCCCGTGCCGATGGGCTTGGTGAGCACCAGCACATCGCCGAGATGCGCCCCGGCGTTGGTAACTTCTTTACCCGGCGTAACGGTGCCGGTAACGGCCATGCCGTACTTGGGCTCCTTGTCGTCTACCGTGTGGCCGCCCACCACCAAAACGCCTGCCTCGCGCGCTTTAGACGCGCCACCTTTGAGAATCTCGGCGAGTATCTGGTTGGGCAGTTCGGCCGGGAAGGCGACTATGTTCAGGCCCAGCAGCGGCGTGGCCCCCATGGCGTACACGTCACTCAGGGCGTTCGCCACAGCAATTTCCCCGAAAGTGAACGGGTCGTCCACGATTGGCGGGAAGAAATCGACCGTTTGGACTATGGCCAGGTCGGGCCGGAGGCGATAAACGGCGGCGTCGTCGCTCGTCGACAGCCCGACGAGAAGGTCGGGGTCGCTAACGGGCGGTAGCTGGCGCAGCACCTGCGCTAGGTCCTCAGGACTGTATTTGGAGGCTCAGCCGGCGCAGGAGGCCAGCTCGGTAAGCCGGACCTTCACTGCGTCGTGAGAGTGGCTGGGTACCATCACGTTCCTTCTATAAAAGATCGACGCCGTGACCGGGCACCGTCATGGTTCAGTATAGAATGAGCGGCCTTTCAACAGCAGCTATAGGCCGAACACCGGAGGTACCAATTGGCGACGTACAGGGCGAACGTGGGCAATGTCGAGATGATCTCGTTAACCGACGGTCAAGGGGAGGGCTCCCCGACCGACGTCTTCCCGGCCAGTGACATGGCCGTTTGGCGCTCGGAGTACCCGGACCTGCTGGACGGGGACATGATCCACCCGCGCTTTGGCGTGCTGGCCATAAGGTCATCCTCAAAACTGGTAATCGTGGACACCGGCTTGAACGCTCCCGACGGACGCCTGCTCACCGACATGGCTGAAAAAGGGGTTGACCGCGATGCCGTAGATCTCGTCGTGACCACGCACCTGCACCCCGACCACGTGGGCTGGAACCTCTCGGACGGTCGGCCAACTTTCCCGAACGCCCGCTATTTAGTACCAAGACACGACTGGGACCACTGGACCCAGCCAGACGTCCTCCCCGACGCGCCGCACGTCACCGAGAGCGTCATCCCCCTGGAAGAGGCGAGGGTCCTGGACCTTATCGACAGCGAGTACGACGTCACGCCAGAGCTAAAAACGGTGCCGACGCCCGGCCATACGCCTGGCCACATATCCATCTCGGTTTCGTCGAACGGCGAGCGAGCGTTTGTGCTTGGCGACGTGGCCCACAGCCCGGCCCAGGCGCACTACACGAACTGGAGCCCGGTCTTCGACACCGACCCCGACGTTGCCCGCAGCACCCGGCACCGTGTCTTCGACGACCTGGAGGCCTCCGGGGCGCTGGTAGCGTCGGGCCACTTCCCGGACGCCGGTTATGGCCATCTCGTACGCCGCAACGGCAGGCGTGTTTGGCAGGGCATCTGACCCAGCCTTGCCGACTGTGTGACGAGCCTGAAACGAATCTTCTCCTGGAAGATTCGGCGCGGCTGGGCGGCCGTCGGTTCTTTCGCTGCGGGGTGTGTCTGCTCATCTCGGTTGGGCTGGACGACCTGCCGAGCATTAAAGCCGAAAAATCACGCTACCTTGAGCACAACAACGAGGTTCACGACCCCGACTACCGAGCGTTTCTTGCTCGGCTCTGGGACCGGGTCAAGCCGCTGCTGACAGCAGGGGCGACCGGTCTTGACTACGGTGCAGGGCCGGGACCGGCGCTGGTGGCGATGATGCGGGAAGACCGGTTCGAGGTCGAGGGCTATGACCCTATATTCGACCCTCGCCCAGAGCTGCTTGATCGCACTTACGACTTCATCGTCTGCACCGAAACGGCCGAACACATGCACCGGCCCAGCGACGAACTCTGCCGCCTCGACGGCATGCTCCGGCCCAGAGGCCTGCTCGGGGTTATGACGTCATTTGCCGATAATTTGGCCGCGTTCGAGAACTGGTACTACCGGCGGGACCCCACCCACGTCGCCTTTTATAGCGCCGCGACTATGGAGTGGATAGCCCGGCGTATGGGCTGGCAACTGGAACTACCGGCGAAAAACATCGCCATTTTTCGCAAGCCGCCTATTTAGACCGACACGGCCTAGACGGACAGGCCGGGCAACAAGCAACCGCAGGAGTGAACCCATGTCGACGGTGACAGTAAAGAGCCTTCAGAACCTCAGTCAGCTTGTCGTTACGCCTGGCCATGCCTTCGTCGCAGACGAGCCCGCCGACGTGGGGGATGACCTTGGTCCCAACCCTTACGAGCTATTACTGGCGGCGCTGGGGACGTGCACGGCCATGACATTGCTGTTGTACACCCGGCACAAGAACTGGCCACTGGAGTCCATAGAGGTCGAGTGTCGCCACGAGCGGGTTCACGCCGCCGACGTCGGTGAAATGGGAGATGAGACCGGGGGGAAGATAGACCTGATAACCCGGGAAATTCGCCTCCACGGCGACCTGACCGAGCAACAGCGAGCCCGCATCGAAGTTATAGCGACCAAGTGTCCCGTAACCAAGACGCTACTTAGCCAGCCCCGCATCGTCGACGAGGTCGTCGTCGCTTCCTAGAGTTCGCGCCCCCGGCCCGCACGCCAGTCGGCCAGTATCTGGCGGTCGTGGGGGAAGGGCATGCCGGGCAGGTCATTTTTATGGAACCGCCCGACCTCCTGCACGTCGAAACCGGCGCGTGCCTGCCCGCCCGTGACGACCCCGTCGAAGACCACCAGAATTACCGGGCTACCGGTACTGGAGTAGACGCCGATCATGCGGGTCAGGCGTATGTCCAGGCCCGTCTCTTCCATAACCTCGCGCCTGGCTGCGTCTTCCACTGCTTCACTGCGGTCTACGTAACCGGACGGAAAGCTCCACTGTCCCAGGGCGGGCTGAACCCCGCGTCGAACCATAAGGACCATGTCGCTCAGAGAGCTAACAACGACGGC
>CAVOCN010000044.1:0-8312 GCA_963694205.1 Dehalococcoidia bacterium
AGAGAAGACCCATGTCGCGGACCTGCCCCAGCGACTTCTCGTAGGCGTCGACGGTCTCGGCGACGTCGCGGTCGGTGTGCGCCTGCCCGACGATTAGCCGGGTGCCGTTGCTCATGGGGTCGATGCCGTTGTTGAGCAGTGCGAGGTGTAGCTGCGAGTTACGGGCACCGTCGTTTACCTTCTTCCACTGTTCGTCCGTCAAATCAAAAGTCGCGCCGTCGTCTTCTACCTCGAAGTCGACGCCCAACCTCATGAACAGCAGGGAGCCGTGGCCGGTTACCTGGCCGGGGATCTCCATTTTGCCCAGAAGCTCGTTCAGGCCAGCCTTGACCTTGTTGGCTGCCTCGTCGGCTTTCTCGTTGACCTGGGTGTCTCGGACCATTTCTAGCGCCGCTATGCCGGCCGCGGCCGACAGGGGGTTGGCGTTGAAGGTGCCGGGGTGGCCGACGCGCTGGTTGGTGTCGTATTCCGGGTCATTGTGGAACTCGATCTGGTTGATGATGTCGGCCTTACCGGCGACGGCAGCGCCTGGCAGTCCTCCTCCAACTATCTTGGCGAGAGTGGTGATGTCGGGCGTGACATCGAACTTCTTGGACGCGCCGCCGGAGGACAGCCGGAACCCGGTCACGACCTCGTCCATGAGGAACACGATGCCGGTGCGGGTGGTGAGGTCGCGGAGCTGACGCAGGAACTCGGGCGAGATGGGGTGCAGGCCCATGTGGGAGCCGGTCGGCTCCAGCATGATGGCGGCGATGTCGTCTCGCCCTGTGACGGTCTGTTCGACAAGGTCGAAATCGTTGGGCGGCAGCACAATCATCGTATCGAGAGTCTCTTGCGGGATGCCGCCGAGCCCCGCCCCCCCGGCCGATGCGTAGTCGCTCCAGCCGTGGAAGTGGTCGTCGAATTTGATGATCTTGGTCTTGCCGGTGTAGGCGCGAGCCAGTCGCATGGCCATCATCACGGCCTCGGTGCCGGAGCTGTGGAAGCGGACTTTCTCGGCGCAGGGGACCAGCTCTCGTACGAGCGAGCCCCAGCGGATTTCGGCGTCGGTGGAGGAGCCCATCTGGGTGCCCTTGGCCATCGCCTCTTGGACGGCGGCAACGATTTTGGGGTGCGAGTGCCCGAGGATCATAGAACCGTGGCCGGTCTTAAAGTCGATGATCTCGTGGCCGTCGACGTCCCACTTGCGCGAGCCCTCGGCGTGGGTGACGTACATGGGGAAGGGCCGCAACCGGCGCGCGTCGTGGGTGACGCCGTCGGGGAACAGTTCCTTTGAGACGTTGAAGCGCTCTATCGACTTGGGGTGCTGGTCTATGTACTGCTGCTCAATGGGTGTGGGCATATTGAAAAAACTCTCCGCTCTCTTCGTTCGCTCTAGGGCTCTTCGACTCATGGCCTCATCGCGCCTCATCGCTTTTGGGCGTGGGGCACGCTCGTCGGGGCTCTTCTTCGCGCAAGCGCTCATCGCTTTGGCGAGAGACGAGAATAGCCATCATAGGACCGGCCTCGTGGGCCGTGCAACCTGTCGACTGTTGCTTAACGGGCTGCGATGACGAGATTGGCCAGTAGCCTGTCCGATGCTGCGGCGATCTCGTTTACTGCCCTGTCGAATGTCTCTTCGTTGGCACGGGAGGGCTGACGATACCCGGAGATTTTGCGCACGTATTGCAGCGCGGCCGCCCTAGTGTCGTCGCCCGTGACTGCTGGCTCAAGCGTGCGTAGGACCTTGATGCTTCTACACATGGCTAGAACTCGACCCCGAGGGCACGGCAGATGAAGGCGGTCATGGGCGCGGCCTTGAGGCAGGTGGCGTGGTAGCGCTCCAAAAAGTCGGGCGCGGTGGCGTCTTTTTCGTCGAAGCTTGCCCACAGGCCGAAGCTCCGGTTCTTAAGCACATCAATAAGTGGATGCTCTGGATCGTAGCCCTTGGGCGGCCGTTTGAGAGGGTCGCCGTCCATTGTGGTCATGCCGTCGATTTCGGTTGCCTGGGTCCAGCCGACGGGGTTGGCGGCGATTGCGTCACGGATTTTTGCAAGAGACGGCGAGTCGGGCTTCCAGATGCCGCAACCGGCCGCGACGTTGCCGGGCTCCAGGTGCAGGTAGAAGCCGGGGGCGTGCACATTTTTCGCCTGCTCGTGCCTGAACTGCACGGCGGCGTGGGTTTTGTAAGGCGACTTATCTTTGGCGAACCGCACGTCCCGGTAGATACGGAACATGGACCCCCCGTTGCCTCTGGCGTCGGCGACGAAGTGGCTGGAGATGATGGGCAGCACCTCGCCGAATTCGGCAATGAATTCCAGCAGAGGGGCTTTTACGTGGTTCTCGTAGCGACTCTTGTTGGACTGGAACCACTCCCGGTTGTTGTTGACCTTTAGTTCGGCCAGAAACTGGAATATCTCTTGCCCAAAGTGCGCTTCGGCCATCTTGTGCTCCTGCTTGAGTTAGGGGGCGTTGGTTAGGGGGCTTTTCGCCCGAGTATGGTCATGGCGTACGGGAAGTGGCTGGCTACTTCGACGCTCGTCATGCCCGCCTGTGTCATTAAC
Organism: Dehalococcoidia bacterium; assembly: GCA_963694205.1. GTDB lineage: Bacteria > Chloroflexota > Dehalococcoidia > Lucifugimonadales > UBA2962 > CAUZIR01. Next base: position 2,544 of record CAVOCN010000044.1, read on the forward strand.
GCTGCAGCCTCTGGGGGCCGGTAGGCGTCGGCTGTGGGCAGCCAGCGGCTGAGCCACATGACCCGGCGAAAGTCGCACAGCAATAGCGGCGCGCCCGGTGCCAGCGCCGAGGCCATGGTGCGTATCGCCGCCACGGCGTCGTCGAAGTGGTGCAGGGTGTAGGTAGATACGATGCCGTCGGCTGGGGCATGTGCGCTCAATACACTGGCGTCGGTGACGTCGCCTACTGCGAACTGCACTCGATCAGCCAGGCCAGCAGAGGAAGCCTGCTCGCGTGCGTAGCCGATCATGTGCTCGGACACGTCGATTCCGATTAGGCGCAGGCCAGGGAAGCGACTCGCTATCTCTATGGTGGTGAGTCCGGGGCCGCAGCCGAGGTCCAGCCAAACGCCTACCGGATTTAGGCGGCGAAGCGCCGACCACAGGCCTCTGTTTCGCAGCGGCAGTCGCGCTGAATGTCGGGCGTATTGCGCTATCGCCTCGGGGTCTGAGAATCTTTCGGCGAAGTCGTGCTGATGACCCTTTCCGCTGTGGCCCATGGTTAGTCCCTCCGGAAGCGCAATGTTAGAGGTCGAATGGCGCGTCCACAAGCCTTTGGCACTACCTAATGAACATCGATTTCTGAGGCGCAAAAACAGCCGTTTTCCTCTGTTTATAGGGGTAAACGTATGCTTGACACTAAAAATGCGGTGTGATAATTTTCACCAAGCCTCGCGGGCACTGTCCTGATGGCGGGATGGTGCTGTGCAAACGGTACTGCCCGACCTGTTTGGAGGGTCGCAGTGCGGAGCCTAAACGCCGATTATTTTGTTGGCCCAGGCCCGGCGACCGGACTTGTTGAACAGTAGTGTTGAGTTGTGTTGAAAGGTAGGCAGTGTACCCGGAAGCTTTAGCGCAACCTCAGTGGTCGGAAATGGGCGCCCTACTGGTCAATCTGTGGATCATGGTGGCGTTCATTGTTTTCTTCGCCACCAATATGCTGATTGCGCACAATTGGCTGCCGTCTTTCATCCGCACCGGCCACCTGGGCGACGGGCTTTCCAAGACGAGGCCGTTGTTTTATGCGGTAGCAATTAGTTCGTTCGGCGCTGCCATGTACATGCTTTCACGAGTAGTTGACCACGCCGGTGTCCTTCGGGACTTCTGGCCGGTCTACTGGATTTAATCGGAACTGATACTTGCTTCCAGGCGATTTTCAACCTAAAAAACCCGAGCGTAAGCAGATGGCACTCCTCGGAGTGCTGGGGGTAACGAGCCTTGTTGGCCTTGCGGCCGTGGTGTTCATTCTCCTGTTTGTCATTTCTGCGTGGCTTGGGCGTCCTCTCAGTGTCTTTGGCTACAACGAAGGACCGGACCAACCGATAGCATTCCCGCATACGACCCACGCAGGTAGCGTGGAAGATGGCGGGATTGGCCTGGACTGCACGTTCTGTCACCGCAACGTGACGGAGGGTGCGGCAGCCACGGTGCCCTCAGTCGGCCTGTGCATGACCTGCCACGCGGTGGTGGGCGATGGCTTGGCCGAGGTTGAGAAGCTGCGCGAGTACTCGGCTGAGGGTACGGCGATTGACTGGATACGGGTACACCGGGTGCCGGACCATGTTCGGTTTAACCACGAAGCCCATATCTCGTTTTTCTCGGATCAAGACGAAATTCTTCCTTCGGCGGTCTGTGCCACCTGTCACGGCGATGTGGCCACTATGGAAAAGGTGCGCCAGGTCGAGCCGCTCAAGATGGGCAACTGTGTGGACTGCCACCGCGACAACGACGCACCCACCGACTGCACGACGTGCCACTACTAATGCGAGACGCTTCGGCTTTTAAATGGCTTTAACCAGACGACAGTTCCTAACCACCGTGGGCGGCGGCACGCTCGGCGCCGTGATAGCTGCGGCTTGTGGCATTCCTGAAGACGAGCTGTTTGTTCAGTCCCCGGCCGAAATGCCGGAGGACATGGTTACCGGCCTGGACAACTGGTACGCGACCCTCAGCCACGGCTTCCCCACCTCTGAGGGTGTGGTGGTGCGTGTAATGGAAGGGCGGGCCAAGAAGGTCGAGGGCAATGTCGATTACCCGATCAACCGGGGGCGGCATAGCGCCCGCAGTGAGGCGATGCTCCAAGACCTTTACAACCCCGACCGCATTAAGGGCCCGATGGCCCGTGTAGGCGAACGGGGCGACGGCAACTGGGAAGAGATTGGCTGGTCGGATGCCATTTCGCGCGTCGTCTACCAGCTGGAGCAGGTCAGCGCCGCACGGCAAAACCGTGAGGTGGTGCTGGCGACGGGTCCGATGGTCTCCCACGCTGGCGTGGTGGTAGATAAGTTCATCAACGCCTACCGGGGTACCCACATCGGCTATGAGCCGCTGGAGAACACCAACCTGCGGACGGTTATGAAGAACCTGTTCGGCCAGGACAGGCTTCCCGACTTTGACATTGAAAATACTAATTACCTCCTTTCTTTTGGAGCGGACTTCCTCAATACCTGGATTTCCCCGGTCCGCTATATGCGCGGGTACGGCGAGTTCCGCCAGGGTGACAGGGAGCGCGGGACTCTTGTTCACATAGATTCTCGCTTCTCGATGACCAGCGCCAACGCGGACGAGAACGTCTTCGTTAAGCCTGGCCGCGAAGGCCTCCTAGCCTTAAGCATGATTCAGGTAATCGTTAGCTCCGGCCTCGGTGACCCGGTGGCGGCACGCGACATTACCGGCGGCGGCGCGGTGGACCTGGAGCAGTGGGCGCCGGAGAACGTCGCAGAAGCGACCGGCGTTTCCGCAGAGAAGATAAAGCACATTGCCGAGCAGTTCGCCACGCACAGGCCCGCTCTCGCTATCGGCGGCGGATCTGCCGGGGCGCACACCAACGGACTGTTCAACCTGACGGCGATCTACTCGCTGAACTATCTGGTCGGGGCTGTGAACGCACCGGGCGGACTGATTTTCAACCCGGCCCCCGCGACGGATGATCTTGCCGATGCCGAAGCCAACCTCAAGGTGGGCTCGGCCGCAGATTGGCGGGAAGTTATACGGGCGATGACCGACGGCGATGTGAAGGTCTTGATGACCGACGGGTCGGACCCGATGTACGGCCTGCCGGGTGCGTTGGGCCTGCGTGAGGCTTCCTACAACGTTCCGTTTATATTCAGCTTCGCCAGCCAGCTCGACGATACGACGGCGATGTCGGACCTGGTTCTGCCCGCCCACACCTCGCTGGAGGAGTGGGGCACCGACGTTCCGGCCGCAGGGCCCGGTCACCAGGTGGTGGGCTTCCAGCAGCCGGTGGTTCGCCCCTTCTTTGAGGGCCGAGGCGAAGAGCTTGGGACGAAGTCCATGTCGGACACGCTCATGGCTATTGCCGGGAAGCTCGGCATCGATTTGGGCCTTGACGCGACCGACATTAAGGGCGTCGTCGAGAACGCCGCCAGGGCGCTGTTCAACGAGAACAGAGGGTCTGTACGGGCAGATGATTTCCGGGCCTTTTGGGCCGGGGTACTGCAGCGTGGTGGCTGGTGGGATACAGACTCGGTTGCCAACGCTGGGACGGTCACGACCAAACAGCTTCCGGCCAATGCTCCGGCTCCTGAGTTCGCGGGACCAGCCGGATCTGAAGGCTCGTTCCATCTTGTTCCGTTCTCTTCAACTTCGATGGGTGAGGGACAGGGGGCGCACTTGCCGTGGCTCCAGGCCACACCCGACCCGCTGACTTCGGCTACCTGGCAGACCTGGGTGGAGATTAACCACAAGGTCGCCAAGTTGAGGGACATACGCGAGGGCGATGTCGTACGGGTCGTCTCGGCGTTCGGGGGGGATGGCATTACCGCCATTGCATACCCGCACCCCGGCGTACCAACGGATGTCGTCTCCATCCCACTAGGACAGGGGCACAAGGCTGGCGGTCGCTACGCCGAAGGGCGCGGCGGCAATGCGCTGTCGATTCTGGCAGACAGGCTTGACGATGAGACCGGAGCGCTGGCTTGGGCCGCGACCAGGGTGACGATAGAGAAGGTGGGCGACTGGAAACGTCTGCCCAAGTTCGAGAACAACAACCCGGACTTCGCCCGGGACGAAAACCAGAGAATTATTAAAATTACGCCGACCGACAGCTGATTGCGGCTGGCCACCGGCGAAACTTACCGAACAGCTAACGCGGGTTAGCGTTAATGGGCACCCGGCAGGGAGCTGATAGAAAATGGCGGACGAAAAGTGGGGAATGGTTATCGACGTCGACCGGTGTACCGGTTGTCAAGCCTGTGTGGTTGCATGCCAGTCGGAAAACAACATCCCCATTAACGACGAGGGCCTGTTTAACCAGCAGCGGGCCAACCAGTGGATCCGGATTGAACGCACCTGGGAGGGTGAGTACCCGGATGTGAAGGCACGCTTCATGCCGGTGCTGTGCCAGCACTGCGACGACGCGCCCTGCGAGCCGGTGTGCCCGGTTTATGCCACCTACCACAACACAGAGGGCATGAACGTTCAGATTTACAACCGGTGCATAGGTACCAGGTTCTGTGCCAATAACTGCCCTTATCAGGTCCGGTTTTTCAACTTCTGGGAGCCGGAATGGCCCGAGAGCCTGAAGAACCAGCTCAACCCCGACGTTACTGTGCGTAGCCGGGGCATTATGGAGAAGTGCAGCTTCTGCGTGCAGCGGATCCGCCGCACTGGTCGCAACGCCAAGCGCGATGGCACGGTCGTTGAAGATGGGGACCGGGCGCTGAACCCGGCATGTTCCAACGCCTGCCCGACCGGCGCGCTCACGTTTGGGAACCTCAAAGACGAGAATAGCGCGGTCGCTAAGTTGGCTGAAAAAGAGATGCACGGCGAAAATGGCCGTGGCTACCACTTGCTTGAAGAGATGGGGACTCACCCCAGTGTCATCTATCTGAAGAAGGTCGACCCGACCGCAGAAAAGGTGACAGAGGAAGCGCATGGCTAACGAAGCCACCCATTACCCCTTAGGTCACGCCGCCGACAACCCCAAGTGGACCAGCGCGGAGATCATTACCGACGACCTGCTAGGCCGCAGGGAGAAGGCCAGCAAGACGTTCTGGATTGCCACTTCGGTGTTCGGTGGACTGCTGGCGCTGGGCGTGATCGGCATGATCATGCGACTCGTCGATGGCGTGTCGGACACCACCCAGTGGGGCTACACGGCCGCAGTACTGTCGTTCATGCTTACGACCGCTACGGCGGCGCCGATGGCCGCTATTGCTCCCCGTGTTGCCAAGGGTCACTGGCGCAGGATCGTCTCGCGACCCGCTGAGATTTGGTCCGTCGCTGGCCTGATTAGCCTTCTCTTGTTTATCCCCATGCTCTGGGCACTCCCGAGCCTGGAAGATGGCCGACGGTCGATGTGGTTCTACCACCCCGGCGAGGTCTACCCGTACTCTCCGCACCTGTGGACGGCTCTGGCGATATTCTCGCTGGTGATTGTGGGCTTTTTCATGCTCTGGGTCTCGGCACTGCCGGACCTCGCCGCCATACGCGACCGCGCACCCCTGGGCAGCGCCGTCAGGCGACGCTACACATGGCTGGCACGAGGCTGGGTTGGTACGACGGCACAGTGGGACTGGCACAAACACCGGTTAGGGATTCTCGGTGCCTTCTACTTCATCATGCTGGTGACGGTGCACTTCCTGTTTTCGATCGACTTCCTCATGACGCTGGTTCCGGGCTGGATAGACGCGCTCTACCCGGCCACCCACGCTGCTAACGCACTGCAAGCCGGTTTGGCGACCGTCATTTTGACGATGTTCTTCCTGC
>CAVOCN010000045.1:0-8221 GCA_963694205.1 Dehalococcoidia bacterium
TGCAGGCTCAGGCTCGGTAGCAGCGGCAACTTCAGCGGCGGCTGCGGCTTCAGCAGCGGCCACTTTAGCGTTGGCTTCGGCTTCAGCGGCGGCCACTTCTGCTGCAGCGGCGGCTTCGGCTGCGGCCACTTTAGCGGCAGCGGCGGCCTCGACTGCGGCCTCTTTCTCCACTGCTACCGCTGCGTTCGCAGCGGCCAGCGCAGCGGCCTGCTCTTCGCCAGCTAGTTTCTGAGCAACCAGGACGTCTTCGGCCAGTTTGATGTCGTCGGGCTGAACCTCAGCAACATCACCGCGTTCGAGAATCTCAGCCACGCGCCACCGCTTGGTCTTAGAGATCGGTCGAGACTCGATCAGCTGCACCAAATCGCCCAACTTCGCGTCGTTCTCCGGGTCGTGAGCGACGTATCGCTTACGTATCTGGATCGACTTTTTGTACAGACGGTGTGAGCGTCGTCGCTCAATGTAGACCACGACGGTCTTATCCATCTTGTCGCTTACGACGCGACCTACTCGAACCTTACGTCTTTCAAAGCTCATGCTTCGACCTTCGCCAATTCACGCTCCCTGATAACGGTCTTAATCCGAGCCACACGGCGTCGGGAAGTTTTAATTTCATTTACGTTGGCAAGCTGCATCGTCGCCGCCCTGAACCTAAGGTTCATCAGCGCCTTCAGCGTCTCTTCCAACTCCTCGGCGAGTTCATCATCGCCAAGTGTTCTTATTTCGTCTACCGCCAAATCGGTCCCCTAGCGTGCATTCAGCCGCGTGCGGCTAAAACGCATCCTTTTTTACAATCTTCGTTGCCATCGGCAGCTTCGCCGCCGCGAGCCGCAGCGCTTCACGCGCCACGTCTTCGGGCACGCCTGCCATTTCGAAAAGCACCCTGCCCGGCTTGACGACGGCGACCCAATGATCGACCGCGCCCTTGCCGCTTCCCATCCGGGTCTCTGCCGCTCGTGCGGTCACAGACTTATCCGGAAATATTCGAATCCATATTTTTCCGCCACGCTTAGCGTGACGGGTCATCGCTCGCCTGGCCGACTCAATCTGCCGAGCCGTGACCCAGTGAGATTCCAGCGCCTTCAGAGCAAACTCACCGAGGTTAATGGCGCTACCGGCATTCGCAATGCCCTTGAGCCGTCCCCTGTGGTGGTTTCGATACTTGAGCCTTTTGGGTTGAAGCATTACTTGGCCTCCGGCTCTTTGGCCGGCTTGTCGACCGACTCTGGTGCCTCAGCTTCGGGGGCAGGAGCGGCCTTCGCCTCTGCCTTTACCTCTGGCGCGGGAGCTTCAGCCGCAGGTGCGGGTGCGGGTGCGGGTGCCGCCATCGAAGGAGATGCGTCTGCAACTCCGGACATCGCCTCGACTTCCGCCGCCGCGGCAACCGCCGCCGCCGCCGCCGTTGCTGCAGCTGCGGCCTCGGCGGCCTCTTGGGCAGCCGACTCCTCGGGGCTAAGCGTAACCTCGATGGGCGTCATGTCCTCGAGTTCAGGCGCTTTTTCTTCCTTGATGATGTCGCCGTGGTACAGCCAGACCTTTACGCCAATGCGGCCAAAGTCTGTCGCGGCCTCCGCTATAGCAAAGTCCACGTCTGCACGCAGCGTATGAAGAGGCACTCGGCCTTCCATTGCCTTTTCGCGCCGCGCTATATCCGCGCCACCCAGGCGACCGGCAATGACAATCTTCACGCCCTTCGCCCCGGCCTGAACAGTCCGGCTAACCGCCTGACGAATGGCCCGTCTGTAGGCAATACGCCGTTCCAGCTGGTCGGCCACGCTGCGAGCAACGAGGAACGCGTCCAACTCTGGTTGGCGAATTTCCTGCACGTTCAGCCGTGCACGTCGGTTGGTCAGTGACTCGAGCATCTTGCGAAGCTCTTCGACACGCTGACCGCCCCGTCCGATAACGATACCGGGCCGGGCCGTGTGAACCGTAACCACGACCTCGGACGAGTTGCGCTCAATCTCAACTTTAGAAATACCAGCGTCTGGGTACCTCTTAGCAATATTGTCGCGAATCAACAGGTCTTCTTTGACCAATTCTCTGTAATCGGCCGTTTTGGCCGCGAACCAGGTCGCTTGCCAGTCTTTGATGATCCCGAGGCGGAAGCCTATGGGATGGGTCTTATGCCCCAACTAGATCCTCCCCCTCATTGTCGTCAACTACCACGGTGATGTGGCTGTTGCGACGAATGATCCGTGCAGAGCGGCCGCGGGCGCGAGCCCTGAACCGCTTGGTGCTAGTGCCTTCATCGGCGAATATGGAAACAATTTTCAGTTCACTACTGCGAGACGCCAGCTCGTTTTCCGCGTTGGCGTTGGCAGATCGCACAACCTTCGCCACCACCGCCGCAGCTGGCGATGGCAGGAACTCCAGTGTATGCAGCGCTTCATCGACGTACATCCCACGGACGAGGTCAATTATGCGCCTGATTCTCTTTACCGAGAGCCCGGTATTTTTTACTTTTGCCGTCGAAGTCATTGTTAGCTAATTCCGCCTATCGTCTTGCCCATTACCGACCGGGGGCCGGGCTGGCTACCTGACCGTGCTGGTCCTGTCGGACCGACCCATGTGGCCTCGGAACGTGCGAGTGGGGGCGAATTCCCCCAACCGGTGTCCCACCATGTTCTCAGTTATGAATATGGGCACATGTCGCCGCCCGTCGTGAACCGCAATGGTCAATCCGAGCATATCGGGCATAATCATCGACGGCCTGGACCAGGTTTTGATCACAGTCTTGTCGGAACTCTGCCGAGCCTTATCGACCTTCTTGGCCAACTTGGCATCTACGAACGGCCCCTTTTTAATAGACCTGGACATCTACTTCTGGCCCCGCCTTCTAATAATGTTTTTACCGGTGGACTTGTTTCGCCTCGTGCGGAAGCCCAGTGTTGGCTTGCCCCAGGGCGTCTTCGGGCCAGGCATGCCGATGGGGGACTTGCCCTCACCACCGCCGTGCGGATGATCCCTCGGGGACATAACCACACCACGCACCGACGGTCGCCAACCCATGTTCCGCCTGCGACCGGCCTTGCCGTGCTTGCGGTTCTTGTTGTCTACCGCGCCTAACTGACCAATGCTGGCCATGCACTCACTGTGCAGTCGTCGCACCTCGCCTGAAGGCAGGCGGACCAGAGTGTGGTCGCCCTCCTTAGCGAGTACTTGAGCCGAGCCACCGGCGCTGCGGACCATCTGCCCACCCCGGCCGATACTCATTTCAATATTGTGAACCGCAGTTCCGGTCGGAATGGAACGCAACGGTAGAGCGTTGCCAGGGCTTATGGTCGCCTGCTCGCCCGACATAACAGCGTCCCCAACGTTGAGCGCCTGAGGTGCCAGAATGTAGCGCCAGTCCCCGTCCGCGTACTTGATCAGTGCGATACGGGAAGTTCGATTGGGATCGTACTCAACCGAGGAAACCTCGCCCGGGACGCCGGCCTTATTTCGCTTGAAGTCAATCTCACGGTAGCGACGCTTGTGACCGCCGCCGCGATGGCGAACAGAAATGCGTCCCTTATTATCTCGACCTGCGTGCCTTTTCAGGCCCTTGGTCAAAGACTTCTTCGGGTGGCGTGTGGTTATGTCGTCGCTGGTCTGAAGGACGACTCCCCTCTGCCCGGGAGTTATCGGTTTTAGCGCTCTAAGTGCCATTACTAAACACCCTCAAAGATGGTGATGGATTCGCCAGGAGCCAGTTTCACAATCGCCTTTTTCCAGGTCTTGCCATTGGTCATGCGAGGGCCAAACCGTTTGCGCTTGCCCTTCATCACCATGGTGTTGACGCTGGAAACCTTGACGTCGAACGCAATCTGAACAGCGTCCTTAATTTCGAGCTTGGTAGCCGACGTGGCCACCTCAAACACATACCGTCCCCGTTCCTGGAGAGAGGTACTCTTTTCAGTTACGATCGGCCTGCGTAGTACTGTCGCGGAGTCCATAGTTAGCTCTTGTCCTCCCCAGTGCCGCTATCAGGGGTGCCGCTATCAGGGGCGCCCTTGCCAGCCGTCACGGGGGCGCGCTTGCCTTTTCTCACGAAGGGTCCGCCCCAGAGTCGTTCGGCCTCACGCACCGCATCGACGGTCATGATGATCCGTCGGTGCTTAAGCAGGTCAACGGTGTTGAGCTGGAAGGCAGGCATCAATTTCAGTTTAGGTACGTTCTTGGCCGCGCGCAAAACCTCCGGCTTCGCGCCGTCGGCGACCAGCAGCACCGTGCCAGTGACGTTCAACGAGGCGAGCGCCGCGACAACATGTTTGGTCTTGGCCTCAGCCAGGTTCAGATTGTCGACCACCAGCAATTCGCCATCACGCGCCCGAGAAGACAGCGACGACTTCAGTGCGGCAAAGCGCATGCGCTTTGGGGTCCGCTGCGTATAATCCCTCGGCGACGGGCCGAACGTAATACCGCCTCCGCGCCATATCGGCGAGCGAATGGAACCAACACGCGCCCGGCCGGTGCCCTTCTGGCGCCACGGCTTGCGACCGCCACCAGAAACTTGTGCGCGCGTCTTTGTGCTGACCGTGCCCTGGCGAGCATTCGCATGCTGGCCAACCACCACCTGGTGAACGAGAGCCGGCTTGGCTGGCGCATCGAACAGGTCATCAAGGACATCAATGTGCCCCAGGGACTTACCCTCTATGTCGAGCAACCTGATCTTCACTTGGAGCCTGTTCCGGAAGCATTGGCTCCCTTGATCGAGCTGCGGATGTATACCAGCGAGTTCCTCGCACCCGGCAGTGCGCCCTTAACAAAAATCAAGTTGCGCTCTACATCGGTGGAAACTACTTCCAGGTTCTGGACCGTGATCTGGGCGGCACCCATGTGCCCCGCCATTTTCTGACCCTTCAGTACCTTGCCTGGCGTGCTGCCCGCTCCAATCGAGCCTGGCGCACGGTGCCGGTCGGACTGGCCGTGAGTCTTGGGGCCGCCGTGGAAGCCGTGCCGTTTGACGCCGCCAGCAAAGCCGCGTCCCTTGGAAGTCCCGGTGGCATCCACACGGTCGCCCGTCTCAAACACGCTAACGTCCACCTCGGCGCCAACCTCAACGTCACTCAAGTCTAACCCTGTGCCGCGGGCAGATCGAACCTCACGCAAGTAGCGGAAAGTCTTGCCCGCCCTCTTCTGGTGCCCGGCGAGCGGCCTGGTGGCCCTCTTCACCTCTTCGAAGCCAATTTGAACGGCTTCATAGCCATCGGCATCGGAGGTCTTGACCTGGGTGACCACGCAAGGACCGGCCAGAACTGCGGTAACGCAGTCCAGGTCGCCGTTCTCGCGCACCATCTCTGTGGTCCCAATCTTTTTACCTAGTATCGCTTTAACGTTCATACCTGTGGTCTTGCCCTTACTAGAGCTTTATGGAAATGTCCACACCAGCGGGGACATTCAAACTTGTTAGTGAGTCAATCGTCTTGGGGGTCGGCTCCAGGATGTCGATCAGCCTGTTGTGCGTGCGCAACTCGAAGTGCTCTCGGGAATCCTTGAACACGTGCGGGGAGCGAATTACGCAGAACCGCTTTATCGACGTCGGCAGGGGTATAGGCCCGGCCACCTGGGCTCCCGTGCGTTCGGCCGCCTCGACTATCTGTCCGGCGGACAGGTCAAGAATACGGTGATCGAACGCCTTGAGAATGATGCGAATTTTTTGCTTTGTAACCATCTAATTAACCCGCCTTGGCTGCGGTCGCCACCGATTGGGGCGCCTGCTCGAACTTATCGAATTCCATAGAAAACGCCGCTCGACCCTGAGTCAGCGAGCGCAGAGTATTGGCGTAACCGAAACTCTCAGCAAGCGGAATGGTCGCCGTGATCATCTGCGATTCGTCGTTGGCCTCAATGTTCTTGACCTGCGCCCGCCTGCGGCCGAGGTCGCCAACAACTTCCCCGAGGTATTCACTCGGCGCCGTGACCTCAAGGCTCATCACCGGCTCAAGCAGGTAAGGCTTGGCGCGGGCCAGCGCGTCCTTCATAGCCATCGAGCCCGCCACCTTGAAGGCCATCTCAGACGAGTCAACATCGTGCGAAGAGCCGTCACGAAGCGTCGCTTTAACGTCAATCACCGGGTAGCCCGCGACGGGGCCTGAGCCGAGCGCCTCTTTGACGCCTTGCTTGACCGCGTTAATGAACTGCTTGGGTATGTTACCGCCCTTGACCCTGTCTTCGAAAACGAAGCCTTCGCCGGAGGGCAGCGGTTCAATGATAATTTTTGCGTGGCCATACTGACCGTGACCACCGCTCTGGCGAACGAAACGTCCCTCGCCACTGGCCTCAATGCGAATCGCCTCGCGGTAAGCGACCCTGGGCTGTCCGACCGTGCCTTCGACACGGAACTCTCGCCGCATCCTGTCAACGATTATATCGAGGTGCAGCTCTCCCATACCAGACAGAATCGTCTGGCCAACCTCAGAATCGAACGCCACGTGCAGGGTCGGGTCTTCGTCCGAGAGCTTCACGAGCGCGTCTGACAGCTTTTCCTGGTCGGCCTTGGTCTTGGGCTCAATAGCAACCGAGACGACCGGTTCCGGGAAGGTTATGGCCTCCAACACAACAGGAGACACCTCGGCGCTAAGCGTGTCGCCGGTGGTAGTGGCCTTCAGGCCAACCGCCGCAGCTATATCGCCAGCCGAAACGAAGTCAACGTCTTCTTTGTGGTTCGCGTGCATCTTTACGACGCGCCCCAGCCGTTCACGTTTGCCCGTGGTCGAGTTGAACACCATAGATCCGGAGTCGATCTTGCCTGAGTACACACGGAAGTAAACCAGGCGGCCAATGAACTCGTCAGTAACCGCCTTGAACGCGAGTGCCGAGAACGGTTCTTCCGGGTCGGGGTGACGGATAATCGTCTCGCCGGTCTTAAGGTCACGGCCCTCAATAGCCGGAACGTCTAGGGGGGAGGGAAGGTATTCGATGATCGCGTCGAGCAGCGGCTGCACGGCCTTCGTCTTCAGTGCCGTGCCGCATACGACCGGCACAATCTTGTTGGCAATGGTTGCCCGCCGCAGAGCCGCCTTGAGTTCTTTTACCGTGATCTCCTCGTCATCGAGGAACTTCAGCAGCAATTCATCATCAGACTCGGCGGTCTTCTCAATCAGCCTTGCCCGATACTCTTCCACGGCTTCCACCATGTCCGCCGGGACGGGTTCTTCCACGGGTATCTGCTCGCCTTCCGACGGGTAGATGTAGGCCTTGCGTTCGATAATATCCACGACGCCGAGGTAGTCGCTCTCAGCGCCCACTGGCAGCTGAATGGCCACCGGGTTGGCGCCGAGCCTGCGCACGAGGCTGTCCATGGCTCGCTGCAGGTCCGCCCCGACCTTGTCCATCTTGTTAATGAAGCAAATGCGAGGGACGTTGTAGCGATCGGCCTGGCGCCAAACAGTCTCAGACTGGGGCTGAACGCCAGCCACAGCGTCCAGAACAACCACGCCGCCATCGAGAACCCGCAGGCTGCGCTCAACTTCAGCGGTGAAGTCGACGTGCCCCGGCGTGTCAATAACGTTAATGGCGTGACCCTTCCATTCGGCCGTAGTAGCGGCCGAGGTAATTGTTATACCTCGTTCGCGCTCCTGCTCCATCCAATCCATCGCCGTTGTGCCCTCGTCCACGCCGCCGATCTTGTGGATACGGCCAGCGAAATACAGGACGCGCTCGGTCACCGTCGTCTTGCCCGCATCAATGTGGGCAATAAATCCGATGTTCCGCGTGCGAGTCAGCACGTCGGACGACGATTTGTCGCCCGTGCGAGTTGGATTGGAATTATTGGTCGTCATGGAGATACCTTGGAATCGTCGGAGGGGTCGTGCCGCGAAATGCTAGGGAGAAGAGCGGTCGGCAGCCTACCAGCGGTAGTGCGCGAACGCCCGGTTGGCCTCTGCCATTCGGTGCAGGTCTTCCTTGTGTTTAACTGCAGTGCCTTCACCCCGGGACGCCTCGACCAACTCCTGGGCCAGTCGATCTGCGATGGGCCTGCCCGACCGTTTCCGGGCCGAAGCAATGAGCCAGCGCATGGCCAGTGCCACTCGCCTATCCGGGCGAACCTCAATAGGAACCTGGTAGGTAGCGCCACCGACGCGGCGGGACTTGACCTCAAGAGCCGGCACCGCGTTGCGGACAGCCAGGTCGAAAACATCGATCCCTGGTCGCTTGGCCTGCTCCTCAGCAATTTCGAGGGCAGCGTAGACCGCACGCTGGGCGGTCGACTTCTTGCCACCAATCATCACCCGGT
>CAVOCN010000046.1:0-8211 GCA_963694205.1 Dehalococcoidia bacterium
GCGAAAATGTTCGCCTCCTTACCCTGGCTCACCATCAGGTCAACGTCACCCGGCTCGATGGGCCGGGCACCCACGTAGACCGTCAGCTTTTCCAGTTCATTGTCCAGCGCAAGTAAGTCCGCACCTGCCGCACTGGCTAACCGGGCGACGGCCTGGTCACTAACAGCGCCGCCCTTGCGCTCTACGCGAGTGCGTATCCACCGGTGCATCTCGCCGCCTTTGGGCACGGGGTAGCCCGTAACCTGAGCCACGCCCGAAAGCTCCTTTAGTAGAGGGTTGGCCTTGCCGCCCAGCGCACCGTCCACAAACACAACGTCGTTGGTCGGCGGCACCGCAGCCAGCTGCTCGCCAATGCCCTTCCACCCAACTGGAGATTTGCCCCGCTTGCCCTCGAACCGCGCGAGGAGGCCCTTCACCAGCACCAGCCGTCTGTCCGAAAGGAACGGCACTGCCATGGCAGCAGCCAGCAGCTCGTCGGGCTTGACCTGTACCCCGTCGAGCGCGAGCGTGTTGGCGTCCCGCAGATCGGCCGAGCCGACCGCCTGCCGCAGCGCGTCCACCTTTTCCCGGATGGAAAGCGAGTCTGCACCGAAAAATACGTAGATCATGTTATTAACTTCTCGGGGCCGAACCGAGTCCAAAGACCCCTCCGCACCGTATAATAACCGCACGGGAATTGCCCCATTTTTCATGTTTTCCATCATCCGGCTAATTACCTTCACCGGCCTGCCCAGATTGATCTTCAAACTGGCCATGGACGACCGTGTGCCGCGTCTGACAAAACTCATCCTGCCGGCAGCCATCATCTACTTCGTGTCTCCAATCGACTTGTTCCCGGACATGCTCTTCCCCTTCGGCAAGCTCGACGACCTGATCGCCCTGATCGCCGCGCCATTGGCCTTCGTAGCGCTATCGCCGCGGGCCGTCGTGCTGGAACACATGGGCCGCAGGCCCGCCCCCGAACCGGAACCGGTAGCTGTTGAGACCACGGCCAGGACGCTGGAAACCGACCCCGAAGAACCAGAGGTCTAAACAGATTTGGAAGTAGGAATAGTAGGTCTGCCACAGAGCGGCAAGACCACAATCTTCAACGCCGCTACCCGGGGCAAGGCGATGGCCACGGCCAGACCTGATCGGCCGACTCTTGGTGTGGCCAAAGTCCTCGACCCCCGGCTCGAAGTACTAGCCGGAATAGAAGACTCCAAGAAAATCACCCCGGCAGAGGTCACCTTCCTCGACCTGCCCGCCCCACCCGAGGGCTTCGGCAAGAGTGCCGGAATCGGAGGGGAGATGCTCGCTCACCTGCAACGGGTAGACGCCCTCGCGGTGGTCGTGCGCGCGTTCGAAGACCCCTCCGTAATCCACGTCCTGGACCGCATAGACCACCTGTCGGACGCCGAGTCCTTGTTGACCGAACTCGCCTTCGTCGACATGGCGGTAATTGAACGCCGTCTCTCTCGTCTGAAGGACAGCCTCAAAGGTGCAAAGGCGCTCGAACGCCAGGCTATTGAGCGTGATTCGGCCCTTTTGCAGCGCCTGTTGAGCGGGCTGGAAGACGAGATCGGCGTCGCCGACCAGCAGATGACCGAGGACGAGCGCAAGGTCGTGACCGGGTTCGGCCTGCTCACCACCAAGCCCGTCGTTCTGGTGGCCAACCTTGGTGAATCGCAGATTCCACAAGCAGGCAATATAGAGACCGAACTTGCAGAAAAGTTCGCGTCCGGCCGGGTTAAAACCACGGCCGTATTCGGCATGCTGGAGGTCGACCTGGCTTCCATGGACGGCGACGATGAGGCCGAATTCCGAACCGACATGGACCTGGGCGAGTCGGGTCTGGTCAAAATGGTCAGGGCCTCGTACGACGCCCTGGGCCTAATAACGTTCTTCACGGTGGGCCCGAAAGAGACGCACGCCTGGCCCATTCGAGCGGGCACCAATGCCAAGGGCGGGGCGGGCACCATTCACTCGGACCTGGAACGAGGGTTCATCCGTTCTGAGATAGTCGGTTACGACGACTACGTCGAGGCCCGCAGTGAGGCCGAGGCCAAGCGACGGGGAACGCTACGCCAGGAGGGCAAGACCTACGTGCTCAAGGACGGCGACATCGTGCACGTCCTGTTCAACGTCTGACCAACTCCATGCCGCAGCACGGCCCCATAGCTATTTACGTGCATGTGCCGTTCTGCGCCACCAAATGCCCGTACTGCGACTTCAACACCTACGCCTCCATTGAGGGGCTCATGGAGCCCTATGCCCGGGCCCTCCGCACCGAGCTGGAGTTCTGGGGAATAGCGTTGGGAAAGCTTGCCGTCTCGACCGTTTTTTTCGGCGGTGGCACCCCTTCTTACCTCCGTGGCGGTCAAATCGCCTCTCTCATGGCGGCTATTGGTGACGGCTTCGAACTGGACCCTGACGGCGAAGTCACTGCCGAAGCGAACCCGGACGACCTGACGGCCGCCAAACTAGCCGAGTTCGCGGCCGCCGGCATCAACCGGCTCAGCATCGGGGTGCAGTCGCTCGACGACGGGCTGCTGCAAACGCTGGGCCGCAGGCATAGCGCCGCCGAAGCCGAGCAGGCTGTGAGACGCGCCCAGAAGGCGGGCTTCGACAACCTGAGCGTGGACCTCATGTACGGCCTGCCCGACCAGACGCTGAAGCAATGGCTCGATACGCTTGATCGAGCGCTGGAGCTTGGCTCGCAACATATTTCCATGTACGGCCTGACCCTCGAACCGGGCACGCCTATGGAGCATGCTGCGACTGCGGGCTCGTTACCTACACCGGACGCCGACCTGGCAGCCGACATGTACCTCGCCGCACAGGCGTTCATGGCCGAACACGGCTTTCGTCACTACGAAATCTCTAACTGGTGCCTGCCCGGCTACGAGGCCAGGCACAACCTGACCTACTGGCACAACGGCCAGTTCCTGGGCGTCGGTCCGGGCGCGCACTCGTATCTCTCTGGTACCCGTTTCTCGGTAATACGACAGCCGCGCGAGTACACCCTCAAGCTATCTTCCGCACCACCGGTGCCAGGGGGCAACTCGTGGCCGGATCGGTTGCGCTTAATATCTTTTGTAGACGAGATAAACGAGATCAAATATGCCGAGGAGATGGCCGAGACCATGATGATGGGTATGCGCCTGGACGAGGGCGTTTCCGACGCGGCCTTTAGTGACAGGTTCGGCCAGTCCCTGGAGAACGCTTACGGGTCAATCATCGCCGGTGCGCAGGGGGACGGGCTGGTCGAGTGGGCCGGGGCACCGACCGGCTACGACAGGGCACTCAAGCTCACGCCCAGGGGCCGGTTGCTGGGCAACGAAGTCTTCTCTCGCTTCTTCGACGAAACCACCTGATAACTCGCCCGCCGGTAGCACTCAAACATCCGTGCTATTGTTTCTCCCATGCACCCCACAAGGCACATCACACGGCACCCAATTAGCCCATGCACGTAGTTGGCACAGCCGGACACGTCGACCACGGTAAGTCGACCCTCGTAGAGGCGCTCACCGGCATCGACCCCGACCGCCTCCAAGAGGAGAAAGAACGGGGCCTCACCATCGACCTGGGTTTCGCCTGGATGACCCTGCCCGGCGGCGAGGAGATCAGCATCGTAGACGTGCCGGGCCACGAGCGGTTCGTCAACAACATGCTCGCGGGCGTGGGCGGCATAGACATGGCGCTGCTCGTAGTTGCCGCCGATGAGTCGGTTATGTCCCAGACGCGGGAACACCTCGCCATACTCGACCTGCTAAGCGTCTCGCGCGGGCTGGTGGCCATAACGAAGGCCGACCTCGTCGAAGACGACTTCGTGGAACTGGTAGAGGCCGAGGTGTCGGAGCTACTGGACGGAACATCTCTTGAGGGCTCCCGCGCGATAGCCGTGTCGGCCAAGACCGGGCGCGGCCTGGACGAACTGACCGCAGCCATGTCGGAGCTGCTCACCGAGACAAGTGTGCGCCGGGACGTAGGCCGCCCTCGGCTTCCTGTAGACCGGTCGTTCACCATCTCCGGCTTCGGCACAGTCGTCACCGGCACGTTAATAGACGGTTCGCTCGACGTCGGCAGCGAGGTAGAACTTGCGGTTTCCGGGGGCAAATCCCGCATACGCGGGCTGCAGAGCCATAAAACCAAGTCCGAACGGGCCCTACCAGGCACCAGGGTTGCCGTGAACTTGTCCGGCATAGCGCACGACGCCATTTCGCGCGGCGACGTGCTCACCACTCCGGGCTGGCTGACCACCACCACCTCGTTCGATGCCCATTTGCGAGTTCTTCCCGAAGTTCCCAGGGCACTCCGGCACAACATGTATGTGACGGTGCACGCGGGCAGTGCCGAGGCCGTTGCGCGCCTTCGCTTGCTAGACACGGACCGGGCAGAGCCGGGGGAGTGGGCATGGGTCCAGGTCAAGCTCGAAAAGCCCATCGCGGTGGTGAAGGGCGACCACTTCGTCATCCGCTCAAACCAGACGACGCTGGGTGGGGGCAACATTGTCGATGCGCATGCCCAGCGGCACCGGCGCAAGCACGCGCCCCTGCTAGAACGTCTTGCCGTAATGGAGACTGGGTCCCCACGCGAAGTGCTGGCCGAGGCCGTACATCGCCACGGGCCTATTGACCTGGTCGAACTCGCCAGCCGAGTGGACATGACGCCGACCGACGTCGAGCCCGAGCTAACGGGCATGGAACGCGACCAGGACGTGACCGTGGTGGGCGCAGGCCCCGGCAAGCACTACCTCAGCGCTGCGGGCTGGCGCGAACTGGCCGGGGAGGCACAGCGGTCCGTGACCGAGTACCACGGGCGCTTCCCCGCCCGGCGAGGCGAGCCGAAAGAGGAGCTTCGTAGCCACCTTGGGCTAACTGGCGCAGTGTTCGGCCCAGTGCTGGCCCGGCTATCGGAGGCGGGCGTGTTGGTCGAAGCTGGGGCATCGGTCAGGACCCCCGATCACGCGCCAAGTCTGTCAGTGGCGCAGGAAAAGACTGCGGCCGCCTTCGTCGCCTCGCTCGACGCTGGAGACCCGTACTCTCCACCTACAGACAACCTGCCCGAAGAAGATGTGCTTGAACTCTTAGAAGATCGAGGCCTGGTAGTACGGGCGAGCGACGCCGTCGTTTTCTCTGCCTCAAATTTCGACAGCATGGTCAAGCAGATTAAAGACTTCGTGGGCGAGCACGGCCAGGTAACCGTCGGCGACGTGCGCGACCTGTTCGCCACCAGCCGCAAGTACGCGCTCGCTCTACTCGAACACCTCGACAAGACCCGCGTCACCCGCCGGGTCGATGATGCCCGTGTGCTGCGTTAAGGTTTCGAGCAGATGCCGCTAGACCTCGACACCACCGCGACGCAGATCGACCGTATGGCCGTGCACATCGCTGGGCGTCGCGACGACCGGGAGGCCGCGTTGCGGGCGGCGGTGGCCGTGTTGGAAGCGCTCGACAAAGACACCTACGAAGAGCGGCGAGCCGCGTTCGCCGAAAGCCAAAACCGCGCGACCGTCCGTTTCTTGCAGGACCCGGTGTCGAGCTTCGCACCTACAGCTATCCCGACCGACCTGACCGTCGCGGCAATCGACGGCTCGCACATCGACATCGACCGGCATCTTGCGGCCCGCTGCTTTCTCATCAACATTGGCGTCTGTAAGCTCACCTACGGCGCCGCGCCGGACGCAGACCTGCGGAGCGCGCCGCGCCTGTACGCCAGCGACGACGAGCTGGTCATCCGAGACGATATCGGTGAGCGTTCAGAGCGCATCGATGGGACGATCCTCGGTGCCCTGCGCCACGTCGAAGAGCTGAGTGCCGCCGCCGACGTGCTGGAGGCTTTGCCTGGCGACAGACCCGCGGTCATGCTGGTGGACGGGCCTATGACTGTGGCCGGGCTGGGCGGCCGAGTCTTTCCCGACTTCGTGTTGCGCGCGCTGGTCACAGAGGGCTTCGCGGGCGCTATGGAACGCTTTCGGCTAGTTTCCGCGAACTGGCTGGCGGCAGAAGGTCGGACGCTCGCCGTCGCCGGGTACACCAGCCTGCCGGGACACGACGAGGTCGTCCGGGCACTCTCGTTGGCATTGCCAGACGAACATCCTCACCAGGCAGAGTCGGCGACTGACAGTGTCCTCGACCGCGAGGTCTTCGGGCGTCTCCTGCCGCCGGGCCATCGTTCAGCGCTGTTTGCCTCTACGGGTCATCCTCTTGAGTCGTACCAGCAGGGCCACACCACCGTTAACTTCTACCTCAACACCGGCGATGAGATCGGCCGGGTAGAGCTACCCGCATGGGCGGCTGACGAGCCCGGTGCGGTCGACCTGCTGCATGCGACACTGCTCGACCAGTGCAGGCGGGGAGGCGGCTACCCGACCGTGCTTATCGAGGCCCACGAGCAGGCCGTCGTCAACGGACGGGACCGGCGCACCTTCGTCGAACTTGTGGAGTCGGCGCTGGCGGACAGGGGCGTGGCAACGAGAACCTCGGAAAAGAACATCTCAAAGACCGTCAGGAGGATTTGAGCAAGAATATGACGACACCGAATGGCCCTTCAAGCCCCACCGACGGCCGGGTCGGCGAGGTGGTCCGCGCCTCGACGACCGAGTTCGAGACGGGGTGTTACGAGTTGTACCAGAGCCCTCCCCTTGGTGCGTTGGTTGTGTGTGGCGAAGAAACCCCCATCTTCGGGGTCGTGGCCGACTCGCTGACCGAGAGCATGGACCCGACCCGTCCCCCGGCACCGAGAGGCGCTGGCATGGCCTCCGAGCGCGAGGTCTATGACGACAACCCGCAGCTCTCCCGGCTGTTATCCACCCGTTTCACGTCGCTCGCCGTGGGTCATATGAGCGGCTCGGACATCCGGTGGCGCCTTGCCCCGAACCCGGCGCGCATCCTGTCGTTCGTGCGAATTTGCGACGACGACGAGACTCGCGACTTCTCCGCTGAGGTCGGGTTCTTACCCAGGCTGCTGGACGCGAGAGTCGGCTCGCCGGACGAGTTCGTGGCCGCCTACCTGCGCCGGTGCGCGGCCGTGCACTCAGACCCGGAGTCGTTCGTTATTAGAGCCGGCAAAGAGATGGCCGGCATGCTGCCCGGCCAGCTTCGCCGGGTAAGCGCAATTCTCAGGACGGCGACATCATGACACGCGCAGACGAATTCGAGGCGCTAGGTCGGGCCGATGAAATTGGGGCCGACTGGTCCGGGTCCGTCGTCGGCGGTTCGCTGTCCGAAGGCCTGGACGTACGACTGTCCGAAGGCTCTTCCATAGAAGACGTCAAAGTTGGAACCCTCGTCACGGTGGAAGGCAAGAGCAGGCGCTTTTTCGGGCAGGTAACCGACGTAAACCTGTCGTCGTCCGACCGGGCGGTCGGGGATGCGCCGCCAGACCCGTCCGACTCGCTGCTGTCGAGCGTCGTCTCCGGCACCGTCGCCTACGGCATGCTGCGGGTCGAACCCCGGCTGTCGCTGGGGGCCGACGATGGTCTAGGGGGCCCTCAGCCCGCCAAGACCGTCCCGCCGCACTTCTCCCGGGTCACACCAGCTTCAGAGTCCGACATTGAGATCGTCTTCGGCAAAGAGAGCCAGCGGCGCTTTTGGATCGGCTCGCCGCTCGACATGGAGACCAAGCTTTGCCTCGACATGGCCGAACTGGTGAAGCGAAGCAACGGCGTATTCGGCAAATCCGGCACCGGCAAAACGTTCCTCACCCGCCTTCTGCTGGCCGGGATATTGCAGAGCGACCAGGCGACGAACCTGGTGTTCGACATGCAGTCTGAGTACGGCTGGCAGGGCTACTCGGAGGGCGGCTCCGGGCAGGTGAAAGGCCTCAAACAGCTATTCCCCTCGAAGGTCGCGGTTTTCTCGCTGGACGAGGAAAGTTCCAAGCGCCGGGGCCTGACACCCGACTACAACGTACGAATCGGCTACGAGGAGATCGAGCCCGCCGACATCGCCATCCTAAGAGGCGCCTTAGACCTGTCCCCACAAGGCGCCGAGGCCGCCTACTCTCTCCACAGCCATTACGGGCGCAAGTGGCTGGCGACGTTCATGGCCCTGTCCGGCTCCGAGGCCTTCAACGAATTGGCCGACAGGCTAAACATCAACCAGGGGGCTCTATCTGCACTGCACAGGCGGCTTTCGCGGCTGGAACGCTTCGGCTTCATGGACAAGAGCGCAGTGCACGACTCGGTCAACCACATTTTGAGCTACTTGGACAGGGGCATCCATGTCG
>CAVOCN010000047.1:0-8029 GCA_963694205.1 Dehalococcoidia bacterium
AGCGAGTAAATCAGAATCCGGGAAAAGTCGGCCGTAATAATCTCATCCAACTGGTCGCCAATCAGGTCCGAGCTAAACACACCTATCTCGAACCCGTCCGCCGCCGCCGCCGCATCCTCCACAATCTCCAGCAGCGGGCCGACCTCAATATCGTCATAGGTCAGGCCCTCGGGGTTATGCAGATCGACCACAATCAGCACCGCGTTATTGTCCTGGGCCACCAGGGCCGAATCGCCCTCCTCGTAGAAGCTGACAACCGCCTTGACCGTCGGCGACTCCCGCAGCTCATCAACCACCGCCTGCACGGCCGCCTCGAACGCCGGGTCGCCAACTTCCAGTGACGGGTTACTGAAAATTACACGCTCACGCCTAACCGGTTCACTGGCCTCGGCGGGGTCCGGCGTTGAGACAAAACGTTCGTCGATCAGATCATCCGCAGTCCCCGACTCGCCCGTCGAGGAGCCATCACGAGTGTCCGTACCCACCACTATGATCGCGACAAAAGCCAGCGCTATAACCGCAACGGCTGCCCCCAGCACCCACCACCGGCGTTGGGCGCTCCACACCGCAACCCGCGCCGTCACCGTCAAATTCATTGTCGAAACGTCCTGCATAAGCTCTCTTACCTAACCCATTACAACGCTGACCGTGTTATCAACAAGGCCGGCCCGTGTTATCGGCAAGGCAGGTTGGTACCAGCAAGACAAGTAACAGGGGTAACCAGACGCGCGCGCAGCCAACACAGGCGTGTGGGCCGTCTGCTAGCCTATAAGCCGCAGCGGGCCGAAGTGGCGGAATGGTAGACGCGGCGGTCTCAAAAACCGTTGGGCAGAGATGTCCGTGTGGGTTCGACTCCCACCTTCGGCACCACACTCGCTGGCGGCACGCCCGCTGGCACTGGCACATGATGAGAAAACGCACGCTCCCCATAGCGCTCGCTCTCGCCGCCAGCCTGCTCGCCCTGTTCGCCGTCGCCCTCGTGCCCGGCCTTGCGGGCGGCAGCGTCGCCCACGCATCGACGACCCCCGGCGCCCAGGCGGTCGTGTGCAAAGCGGCGATGGACAAGCTCACCTCTACTGAAGACACCGTCGATGGCCAATATCGATTGGGCCGCCTGCACCCCATGTTCTTCCTCGGCCTCGCCTCGCGCCCAGACGAATGGATGCTAGAGTACGAGCGCCGCCTCAACCTGTTCGAAGAGGCCTTCAACCACGCGGCTTCGACCTGTTCCCACTTCGCCCCCTTCACCGGCCCCTTACAGGGGCACCTGTGAGCGGGGGACTCTCCGCAAACCGGGTTTGCTCTAGGGCTCTTCGGCTAATGGCCTCATCGCTTTGCAATTAACGCATGACTAGCGTCGTAAAAATCCCCCCAGCCCGCATGGACGAAGCCGTCGGCGTCCTCAGCCGCGCCTTCCTCGCCTCGCCCCTCGTGCGCTTCCTCGCCGGTGAAGACGTCACCGCCGCCGACCCTCGCATGGCCGAGTGGTGGCGCTTTTCTTGCGCCGTGCGCACCGAGCTGGGCTGGCCGCTGCTGGGCGTCGAAGTGAACGGCCGTCTCGTCGCGGCGATGGGCCTGTCGCTGACCGCAGGCCCCGAGTGGCCCGACTCGCTGCACGCCGCGTATAGCTGTTTGCTCGGCATACTCGGTCCCGCAGGCGCGGCCCGACTGGACGAGTACGGCCCCGCCGCAGAGTCCCACCGCATCACCGAGCCGCACCACTACCTCGGCTTCATCGGCGTGGAACCGACCGAACAGGGCAGGGGACACTCCCGCCCGCTAATGGACGAAGCACACAGGCGCTCAGAGGCCGACCCCCTATCCACCGGCATCGGCCTCGACACCGACACCGAGCCCAACGTCGCCCTCTACCAACACTTCGGCTACGAAGTCACCGAGGTGCTAGACGTCCTCGGCCAGCCCGTCTGGTGCATGTTCAGGCCAAACTCCCCGCGAGGCCCGGCCTCGCTCTAGGGCGTTCTCCGCAAACCGGGTTTGCTCTAGGGCTCTTCGCGCAAGCGCTCATCGGCTTTCCCCGCGCGGGCTTCGCCCGGCTCGTCAGGGTTCTTCGGCTGATGGCCTCATCGCTTCGCAATCGGCCTTGCCCGTTGGTCGCGGCTCTTCGCGATGAGTGTTGAGTGCTCAATGCGTGCCGGAGGTGCGCTGCAAGCCCGGCTAGGCCCCAAAAAGCCAGGCGAACCCACCCGCCCAAACAAGCCATCGGGGGTCCTTAGGGGGTAGGTACCCCCTGAGTGGGGTTTGGGGGCCAGCCCCCAAAAAGCGAAAGAAGAAACAGCAGATAAGGAAAGAAGCGAACTCGCGCGCAGGAGTCTACTCTCGCCGGGCTCGAACTAGGGCTCTTCGGCTGACGCCTCATCGCTTCGCAATCAGCGTCGCCCGTTTGATGTGGGCGCTGGCCGCCCGACCCAGATCATCGTACGATGCCGCCGTTCGCACACTAACAAGCGAACCGGAGCTGACCCCATGACCAGACCCAAAAACCCAGTCGTCCTTCTGCCCGGCCAGGGCCGCGCCACCTGGATAGGCGAGGCCCGCTTCACCGTCAAAGCCGAGCCGGACGCAACCGAAGGGCACTACGCCATGGCGGAATTCACCGAACCCCCCGGCGAAGGGCCCCCGCTGCACAGCCATGCGGGCGAAGAAGAAGGCTTCTACGTCGTAGACGGCGAAGTCGTCCTCCAGGTGGGGGACCAGACGCTACTAGCTACGAAAGGCGCATTCGTCCTGGTCCCAAGAGACGTCGCCCACACCTACCGCGTCATCGGCGACCAGCCCGCCACGCTGCTCATCATCATCTCCCCGCCGGGTTTTGAAGGCATGTTCTTCGAAGGCGGGGTGCCCGCCGAGGGGCCGGGGCTGCCGCCCGGTCGCGTGCGCACGTTGACAGAAGCCGAATGGCAGGCCCTCGACCTCAAATACGACCGCAAAATAGTCGGCCCGGCCCTCGGGCCCGACGCGCCTTAACCACCATCACCTTCACCGGAGCATCTTCATGAAAATAGGCGTAGGACTGCCAGCCACCGTACCGGGCGTATTCGGACCCGACATCGTCGAGTGGGCCGCGCGTGCCGACGCCGGTCCCTTCGACTCCCTCGGCGTCGTCGACCGGCTCGTCTACCCCAACCACGACCCCCTCGTCGCGCTCGCTGCTGCCGCTGCCGTGACGAAACGCGTCCAGCTAATGACCACCGTGCTGCTCACCCCGCTGCGCAACGAAATGGTGCTGGCCCAGACCGCCGCCACCATCCAGTCCATATCTCAAGGGCGTTTTTCCCTGGGTCTGGGGATTGGCTGGAGAAAAGACGACCTCGACGCCGCCGGAGTCCCCTTCGAGGGGCGCGGCACCCGCTTCGAGCGCCAGCTAGCCACCATGCGCGCCATCTGGGCCGGCGAGCCCATACCCACCGGCGACTTCAAAATCGGGCCACCCATCGACAAAGCACCGGAAGTCCTTATGGGCGCCATGCTCGACGGCCCCCTGCGTCGCGTCGGTCGTCTCGCCGATGCCTACCTCGCAGCGCCCGACCCCGTAGACGAAATCGGGCGCAAATACGGCATCGTCTGCGAAGCGTGGAAAGACGCCGGTAAGCCCGGCAAACCCCGCATGGTCGGCGGGCTCTACTACGTCCTCGGCGACATCGAAAAAGGCTACGAATACATGCGCGACTACTACGACTTCGCAGGCAGCGAGCTAGCCGAAGAGTGGGTTAGAGACCTCGTCACCAGCCCCCAAAAAGTCCGCAACGCCATGAGGGACTACGAATCCATCGGCATGGACGAAATGCTATTCCACCCCTGCGTAGCCAACCTAAACGAACTAGACCTACTCGCCGACGTAGTCGGCTAGAAGCTACGCTTCTCTCTGTGTGACGGGGCGGCCATCGCCCCTACGCTTGTCTTTGTGCGCGACAAGGGCCATCGCCCCTACGCTTCTCTTTGTGTGACGGGGCGGCCATCGCCCCTACGCTTGTTTGTGCCGGGGCCCTCGGCGCCCCGACTAAACCCCGCGCCAGTAGCGCTTGCCCTCGCCGCGCACAATGTGCCCGAACCCTGGCGCCGGGAAGTGGCCAACCACCGTCATCAGCCCCTCGCGTTCCAGCCAGTCCAGCGTCTCGATGCGCGTCTTCACCGCGAGTTGAGGGTGCACGTCCGCGCCCACCACCCGGTCCGGCACCTCCACCTGGACCGGCAGGTGGATCGCGTCGCCCATCAGGAACACGCGCTCGCCGCCTGAGCTAATGAGAAGGCTCTGGTGCCCCGGCGTATGGCCAGGCGTGTCCACCGTGACAATCTCGTCCGTCAGCGAGTGCTCGCCGTTCACCGGCATCACGTCCACGGCGCGCAGCAGGTCCTCTGCGACCGGCCGCGACAGGTCGAATATGTCGGCGGCGTCCTGCGAATAGTCGTGGCTATGCGGCCCCGTGGTGCTGGCTACCTCGGGGTCGAAAATCGCGTTCCAGTCGCCCCTCGGCACCATGTACTTGGCGTTCTCGAACGTCGCTTCGGGCCTGCCGTCCACATTTGTGACGTGCCAGCCAATATGGTCAAAGTGCATGTGCGTGGCAAAAACGAGATCCACGTCCTCCGGTCCGAACCCGCACTGGTCGCGCATCGTCGGCACAAGATCGCCCGTCAAGTCGGGGTACGGCGCAAACGGCACCGGGCCAACGCCCGTGTCCACCAGCACCTTGTAGTGCTCCGAAATGATGAGATACGCGCCCAGGTTCACCGGCGTGCGGTACTTGCCCTGTTCGTCCACGTAGTCGGGGAACGCCGTCCAGTCCTGAGGACCATGATGGGGAAAAAAGTCGGCCAGCGCCGCCTCGTTGCCCCCGTCGGTCAGCGAGACTATCTCGATGTCGCCGACTCGTATTGACTCGCTCGCCATGCAGGGACTCTCTCTCTGTGTGTGACGGGGCGGCCATCGCCCCTACGCTTGTTTGTTGCCCGGCTATCCTAGCGCTTGCCAGTAGCGTTTGCCCTTGCCGCGGACAATGTGCCCGAACCCTGGCGCTGGGAAGTGGCCCACCGCCGTCAGCAGGCCCTCGCGCTCCAGCCACTCTACCGTTGCCTTGCGCGTCTGTGCGCCCAGTTGCGGGTGGATGTCCGCGCTCATCACCCGCTCCGGCACGTCCAGTTGCAGCGGCAGGTGAATCGCGTCGCCCATCACGAACACCCGCTCCCCGCCAGAGCCTACCATCAGGCTCTGGTGCCCCGGCGTATGGCCAGGCGTACTCACCGTCACTATCTCGTCCGTTATCGACTCGTCGCCCCTTATCGTCTCGACGTCTACTACTCGTTGGAGGTCGTCGGTGACGCGCCTCGACAGGTCGAAAACGTCCGCTGCGTACTCCGAATAGTCGTGCCCGTGCGGGCCATTCTTCGCCGCCTGTGGGTCCAGAATCGCCTCCCAGTCCGTCTTGGGGACGATGTACTTTGCATTCGGGAACGACGCCACCGGCTCACCGTCCGGCCCGCCCGGCCTCGTCACGTGCCAGCCAATGTGGTCGAAGTGCATGTGCGTGGCGAACACAATGTCGATGTCCTCCGGCCCATAGCCGCACTGGTCCCGCATCGTGGGCAACAGGTTGCCGACCACGTCCGGGTACGGCGCGAACGGCACCGGGCCGACGCCCGTGTCGACCAAGACCCGGTGTTTTTCTGAGACGATCAGGAACGAGCCGTAGTTCACCTGTTCCCGCAGCATCCCGTTTTCGTCGATGTCCGCGGCGTAGTCCGCCCAGTCCTCCGGCCCCTGCTCCGGGAACATCTCGGCCATGTCCTCGGGGCTGGATGTGTCCGTCAGCGCGATGATGCGTAGATCGCCGACCGTTATGCTTTCGCCAGTCATGGTGAATCTCCCCTCGTGTGACGGGGCGGCTATCGCCCCTGGGCTTCTCTCTGTCATAACGGGGCGGCTATCGCCCCTACGCTTGTTTGTGCCGGGGCGTGGTGGCCCTCGGCCATCGCCCCTACGCCAGCGCTTGCCAGTAGCGTTTGCCGTTGCCCCGCACTATGTGCCCGAACCCTGGGGCGGGGAAGTGGCCTATCGCTGCCATTAGCCCCTCGCGCTCCAGCCACTCCACCGTCTCGGTGCGCGTCTTCGCGCCCAGCTTCGGGTGCACGTCGGCTCCGACTACTCGTTCGGGCACATCCACCTGAACCGGCATATGGATCGCGTCGCCCACTATAAACGCCCGCTCATTCCCGGCGCTCACCATCAGGCTCTGGTGGCCGGGCGTATGGCCAGGCGTGTCTACTGTCACGACCGAGTCAGTTAGTTGATGGTCGCCCACGACCGTCTGCACATCTGTTACGGCCATCAGGTCGTCGGCCGTCGGCCGTGCCAGTTGGAACACCTCCGCCGCGCCCGGTGAATAATCGTGTTTGTGGGGGCCTTGCTCGGGCAGGCTTGGGTCCAGCAGCGCCTCCCAGTCCGTCTTGGGCACAACGTACCTTGCGTTGGGGAAGGCGGCCTGTAGCTCGCCGTTCACTCTCGTGACGTGCCAGCCCACGTGGTCGAAGTGGAGATGAGTGGTGAAGACCATGTCGATGTCTTGGGGCCCGTAGCCGGACTGTTCCCGGAACGTCGGCAGCAGATTGCCCTCGACGCCCGGCCAGCGTTCGACCGGGCCCGGCCCCACGCCCGTGTCGATAAGCATCTTGTGGTCGCCTGAGACGATCAGGTAGCAGCCGATATTCCCCGGTGCCCGGTGGTTGCCATCCTCATCAACGAACTGAGGATAGTCCGCCCAGTCCCCCGGCCCATGCCCAGGGAAGTAAGTCGCGAGGTTCGGGTGATAAACGCCATCACTAAGCGCAATCACCTCCACGTCGCCGACTCGGATGCTTTGTCTCATGTCGCCTCTTTAACTTCGAACCCGTCTACCAGTCGCGCAGAGGCGTCAAATGTGGCCTCGAACGAAAGCTCGTGGGGGCCCGAAGGCCCCTGAAAAGTAACAACACCATTCAAGTTGACCCTACCTGTCTTGGGTAAATTGGGGACGTGTCTTGCCACTTGCATTTCATCCCCGGGAACAATAGTGCCAAATTCGGTGAGTTCAAAGCCGCCAGAGGTTCCATTTGGATACGAAGCAGAAAGTAGAAATGTGGTGGCCAGAGCTGGAGTTCGACCGACGTTAGAGAACTGGAGCAAAAACAAAGATCTCTTTTCGACGAACCATCCCGGTAGCTTCACGTCAGTAGTTGAAACATTCTTACCGGCCTCGAAGAAATCCACGTTCACCAATCTGAACCACGGCCTGAGACTCCACTCCGACTCCTTTCGAAACAGTGCGATCTGTTCTTGAAGCAGTGCGGTTTGGTCGTGCAGGCTCTCCTGGTTTACTTTGAGACGCCAAAGCGTGCCAATCAGGGCTAGCATGCCAATGATCGAAGTAGCCACGATGATCCAGTCCGTGGCACCTGCGAGATGGTAGAACTCTCTGACCGTTGTGGTTGTCGTTTCAGTGGGAATCGGCTTGTCCCCGGAAACATGTGTCGGTGATCATGAGCATTAGTTTCGGGGTTGCGCGGTCAATCCGCCCCGCCACCTTCCGCGAGGCGGCGCGGGAACGGGTCACTTGCGGGCCGCTTGAGTACGCGGAGTTGATTGCTTGAAGTCGTATGCGCTGCCGTCGTCTCTGAGTCTAAGCCGCCACGTTTGAGTACCTATTCCCACCAGTTTGCCGTCCGATTGAACTTCAACTTCACATCCCATCTGCCCACAAAAGGTACGTCAGTAACCATCCTGCGTTTGATGTTCTCGGGTGCTAGGCAATCGAACCTAAAAGTCTTGGTTCGGTGTTCGGCGTGGCCCCCTTCAATTTTCCCCAAGGAAATTTCCCTGTGTCCGCCCGGTCCGATTTCTGCCGCTTCACCGTCGTTGAAGCCGGACCACGCAAGCGACAACGGCAAGTGGCCTGAGGGATTTCTGACATTCATCCCCCTCACCCCTGGGCGTACGGCCTTTAAAGTGACCCTAAACTTGTGTGGTTGTTCTATATCA
>CAVOCN010000048.1:0-8014 GCA_963694205.1 Dehalococcoidia bacterium
TTTCTTTGCTCGGTCCAGCGCACGTACGCCGGGGGATAATCAACACCGGCCACTTCGTAGGCGGGGTCGTACCGTCCGGGGCCCAGTGACCGGGACATGACCAGGTCCAACTCTTTGCGGTAGAAGTCTTCCCGGTTGGCTCCCAGGCCGACATCTCCAACGACCACCACGCGCCCTCGTTCACGGCACAGGGCCGCAGACAAGTTTATGGGGTCGTCGGAGGCCGTCGCGGCGCATATGACGACGGCGTCGGCTCCCAATCCAGCAGTTGCGCCCATGACGGCTTCTTGTGCGGCCTTAGCGTTGGACAGAGACACCGACGCTCCTGACGCGAGTGATGCCTTCACACGCGCTGGGTTCGGGTCCATGCCTATTACGGTGCAGCCCGCTCGTTTCAACAGCTGGCAGGTGAGCATGCCGACGAGGCCGAGGCCTATGACGGCGACCGTCTCGCCCAACCCGGCCCCGCTTCGGCGCACCGCCTGCATGGCGATGGCGGCTACCGGGGCAAATGCGGCGCTTTTGGAATCGACGTTGGCCGGTATAGGCACCACCATTTGCCGGGGCACCGAAACGACCTCGGCATGGTGGGCGAATTCTGCGCCCGAGCAGACAACCGAGTCTCCGGGAGACAGGCCCTCTACGCCGTCGCCGACCTCTTCGACGACGCCCGAGAGGCTGTAGCCGATGGGGTGGGTACGAGTGAGTCGCTCTTGCAACGAATCGAAAGTAGGGCCGACGCCCTCTTTAAGGGCTTTTTTGGCCAGGTCTCCGGCCAGCGCGGGTTTGGCCGCGACCCGGGAAATTAGAGGGGACGACTGGTGCCGAATAGTTGCGGTTTCTGTACCGGAGCTAATGAGTGAGTAGGAGGTCCGGACCAGCACCCAGCCGGGCCGGCCTATCGGCGCGGGGACTTCCTGCACGCGCAGGTTCCCCTTGGTGTCCAGCAGCACCTGTTTCATGAGCTGGGCATCTGTTTGGCGCGCCTAGGCGCCGTGGCGTTGCGGCCGCTTGCCGGAGCCGAACGCCTCGTATTCGAAGCCGAGCCCATCGACCGTCTCTGGGTCGAAGACGCGCCGTCCGTCGATGATTAGAGGGATGGTCATCGCCGAT
The DNA here is from genome assembly GCA_963694205.1 of Dehalococcoidia bacterium. GTDB lineage: Bacteria > Chloroflexota > Dehalococcoidia > Lucifugimonadales > UBA2962 > CAUZIR01. Next base: position 1,114 of record CAVOCN010000048.1, read on the forward strand.
CGGACTTTCGCCAGGTCGGCATCTTTGTATTGGGCCCACTCGGTCAACAAGATGAGGGCATGGCTATGTTGAGCCGCCTCGTACATGTCGGCCTCGTAGCGAAGGTTGGGGTATTCGCCGAAGGCTTCGCGGAACCGGCTTATGGCCACCGGGTCGTGGGCGGTCACATTCGCACCCGCCTCCAGTAGCTGGCGCACAACGCCCAGGCTGGGGGCGTTCCTGACGTCGTCTGTCTCTGGCTTAAACGACAGGCCCCATACGGTCACGGGCTTGTCGTTGAGCAGCCACAGCGCGTCCCGCACTTTGTCCACTACCTGCACCGGTCGGCGCTCGTTTATTTTCTGGGCTTCAGCGAGCATGGAAGAGTCGACCCCAGCCTGGGTCGAGAAGTGCACGAATGCGCGCACGTCTTTTGGCAGACAGCTGCCCCCGTAACCCACGCCGGGGTTGAGGAATGAACGGCCAATGCGGCTGTCTCCGCCGACACCGTCGAGCAATGCACCGAGGTTGGCACCGGTGGCCTCGCTCACGTCGGCGAGCAGGTTGGAGTACGAGATTTTCAGGGCCAAAAACGCGTTAGATGCGTGTTTGACCAGCTCTGCCGTGCCGGGGTCGGTCCACACTTTTTCGCAGTCGAACGAGGCGTAAAGTCCCTCTATAAGCGCCCGGCTGCGGTCCGAACCGACGCCGATGATGATGCGGTCGGGGTTGAAGAAGTCGTGAACTGCATTGCCTTCACGGAGGAATTCGGGGATGCACGCCACGTCGAACTCGGCGTCTCGACCGGCGTGGCGAGAAATGGTGCGAGCAATGTGCCTGTGGGTGCCGATGGGTACGGTGCTTTTTTCGATGAGCAGTCGGTAACCGGGCAGGTTGCGGGCCACGTCTACTGCGACCGACTCTACCTGCGAAAGGTCCGCCGCGCCCTCTTCCCCTTCGGGTGTGCCGACGCATACGAACACTACGTTGGCGAACCGCAGCACCTCACCCATGTCGTCGGTGAAGTTGAGCGAACCCTTGTCTACCCCTTGTTGGACAAGTTCCCCCAGGCCGGGTTCGTACAGCGGCACGCCGCCATTTAATAGCTGTTTGAGGCGGGCCGGGTCCTTTTCAACGCAAAGCACCTGGTGTCCGAGAGAGCTGAACGCCCCCGCTGTTACCAGGCCAACTGGACCCGCGCCGATTACTCCGAGTTTCATTTCTGCCAGTTTCCGTAGTATTGGATTTTGCTAGGCGATGCGACCGTCCCCAAGGGCACCTGCAAGGCGGCACCGGGCTAGACGGTGCCGAGGATGACCCCGATACAGGTTAGCTCAGAGCGCCTCGCAGGTTCAACGAAAAGGAATGGCCTCATTTGGCCACTTCAAAACATCGCCCAATTGCCTCGCAAGCCACAATGCTCTAGTAGGAAGGCGCTAAACACCATCGGAACTGCGGTTCGGCGATGCTAGAATTGGGCAATTCTATCGGGAACGCCGATGGTGGCCCGCCGACGCGCCCCCTGGCCGGGTTAGCGCGCGGGACAAGTTTGGAGGACAGAGCCGTTTGGCAGATGTGAATGCCAACCCAGAGGAGCAACCCACTCCAACCAGGCCGATAGTGATCGGTCAACCGTCGGGGTGGGCGATCGTCGATTTGCCAGAGCTGTGGCGGTATCGCGACATGCTGCTGTTTGTCGTTTGGCGAGACATCAAGACTCGTTACTCCCAGTCCGCCATCGGAATAGGGTGGGCGCTGATCCAACCCGTCTTTTTCATGATCACCCACACCTTTGTGTTCGGCCGTCTGTTGAGCGTGGAGTCGGATGGGAGCCCGTACGCGGTGTTTAGCTACCTGGCCCTGGTCCCGTGGGTTTACTTCTCCAACTCGGTGATTGATGGCACCAACAGCCTCAACACCAATACTGCAATGCTGACGAAGGTTTACTTTCCCAGGGTGATTTTGCCCCTGTCAGCGGTTGCCGCGCGCTCGATGGATTTCCTGATCGCTTTTGCCCTGTTGATCCCACTGATGGCCTGGTACCGGATTGGGCCAACTCCGTGGGCTGCGGCGGCGCCCTTGCTCTTACTAATCCTGTTCGTCACGTCCCTGGGTCTGGGCATGTGGCTCACGGCCCTGTCGGTACAGTACCGCGATGTCAGGTATGCCATTGCGTTCATGATGCAGCTGCTCATGTATGGATCCCCGGTGATCTACCCGGTGAGCATGCTTCCTGAGCGGTTCCACCTGATATATGCGATCAACCCGATGGTGGGAATTATCGAGGGGTTCAGGGCTGGCTTCCTGGGCACCGGCCCGATGCCCTGGGACTTGATCGGCATCGGAGCGGCCACAGCGGTGTTCTTCCTGCTAGTTGGCAGCCTGGTTTTCAGGCGCACAGAGCGCTTTTTCGCGGACGTTGCCTAGGAGCACTGATGTCTGAGACAGCCGTACGGCTGGAGGGTCTATCCAAGCGATATCGCATCGGCGCCCAGGCCGAGCGCAATGACACGTTCCTCGGCGCAACGCTGGGGCAGGCGTTCTCGTTTGTGCGGAACTGGAAGAACATCCGGAACCTGACCCATTTCGACGCCGGTCAAAACGGCGACGATGTCATCTGGGCCCTTAAAGACGTTTCATTCGATGTACGCCAGGGCGAGCGGATAGGCATCATCGGACAGAACGGGGCCGGGAAGTCCACGCTGCTGAAGATCATTTCCAGGATCACCACGCCGACCAGCGGGACCGCCACGATATATGGGCGATGTGCGAGCTTGCTGGAGGTGGGAACGGGGTTCCACCCGGAACTTACGGGCAGGGAAAACATCTACCTGAACGGGACGATTCTGGGAATGACCAGGGCCGAGATTAAGCGGAAATTCGACGAGATAGTCGATTTCTCCGGGGTGGAGAAGTTCATCGACACCCCGGTCAAGCGTTACTCAAGTGGCATGAGGGTTCGTCTCGCCTTCTCTGTTGCCGTGAATCTTGACGCCGAGGTCATGATTATCGACGAGGTCCTTTCGGTAGGCGACGCTGAGTTCCAGAAAAAATCGCTCAAGAAGATGGAAGACGTTGGCCGTCAGGGGCGGACCGTCTTGTTTGTTAGCCACAACATGTACGGGATAAGACGGCTTTGCGAACGAGCGGTGCTGCTGGAAGAAGGTCAGGTGGCCAAGATAGGCACGGCAGACTAGGTGGTAGAGCACTACCTCGGGGGCGACACCGACTCTGTTTCTGAGCGCGTCTGGGATGACCCGGCGCAGGCCCCGGGCAACGAGGTGGTGATCCTGCGGCGAGTGACGGCCACTAACCCGACTGCAGCGGCGAACGGTGAATTTGTAGTCACCGATCCTATTGATGTCGAGGTGGAGTTCGCCGTACTTGCTTCAGGGCAAAAAATTAACGTCTCGTTTTACTTCTACGATGACATGGGCGCTCTTATTTTCGTTGCGGGTGACTATCAAAACGATGAATGGAAGGGTCGAGAGCGGCCAGAAGGCATCCACCGGAGCCGATGCAGGATTCCGGCAAACCTGCTGAACGCTGGCCGCCTGAGTGTCCGGCCCTGGATATTCACCGAAGAGCCGCACATGGTCCACACCAGTTCCCATGACGCACTCATCCTGATAGTGAAAGACAATGTCATTTCCGGCGGGTCTCGCGGTTACTTCAAACGGGAGTGGCCAGGAGGTTCGGTACGGCCCGTGCTGGAATGGACCTCCTCATTTGAGCCGCTCGGAACCGGCGTTCGGGGTCGGCCTTGATCGCAATGACGACGCTTGCGGGTACGCCGGTCAACAGGCCCGGCCGTCGGCAAAGGTCGGTTCGTTGGGAATAGAGGCGCAACCTGGCCCCACTGTCAGGGTGATCGAGGTGTCCAAGATCGTCTCCCACTGGTACGACGATGTGCTCACCGAATGGCGCCCGGACGACCGGCACATCGGCAAGACGGTGGAGGAACTGCTCTCAGGCGGAGATACTGCCCCGATACTTGTGGTCAAAAAAGGCGACCGCTTCGAGGTGGTGGACGGGCATCATCGGCTCTTCGCACACCTGAAAGCGGGCGCTACGGAGATGAAGGCGATTGTGCTCGACGGGACTTTCGAAGACACCGAGGACCTGCGCACGGCCGACCGACATCTCAAGGCTTTCGACGAGGCTACGGGTTACCGTTACCGGTTCAGCGACTCTCTCAAGACCTGGACCAAGGGTCTGGACGGGGATTCTGGGACGAAGGTGAAAAGGCGAAATATACTCGGGGTGATGGCGTCTGCCCTGGTTGGTAAGGCGTGGTCGCGTCTGGTACGCATAGCGTTCAGGTAGGAAACGAATGGGCGAAATCAAAAAAATATTGGATTCCCGGACGCTGCCAAAGCGAGATCCCCACTCGTCCAGGCTGTTCGCCGACCTGGCAGAGAACATTCACATTCACTTTCGAGACCTGCGGACGGTCTTCTCAGTCCCGGAGTTCTTTGAGTTCACCGATGTGGTGACCAGAAGCGCCGCCGACCTGAAGAAGTTTCTTCGCTGGCACCCTCAGTACCGAGAGCAGGAGGAGTTCGACACCATCTCCATAGGCCTCGGCCCGGAGCAGCAGACGCGGCCGCTGCTCAAGAGCCCGGAGCCGCACCGCAGCACCTACTTCGACGACAGGCTCCAGATTGAGTTGCAGGCCGAAGAAGTAATCGACGAGATCCACGTTCACTACCGGGACTATCGACTGGTGATGAGCCGCGAGACCTTTCGCGAGTTCGCTAAGGGCGTGGCAGAGGCCTCCACAGCGCTGGACGACTTCTTAGCCAACAACGATTATGAGAGGGTTGAACACCCCTTCAGGAAGGCGGTGGTCACCGACAAGCTCTTTGAGTCGAGGAGTTGGCGAAAGTTGAACAAGTCCCCAATTTCGCTGAAAGCGCGCTTGCGGGCTGTACTGTATTGGGCGGGAGGCGACAAACTCGAGTCGCTCGGCGAAAGAATATTTAGGATGGCAGCGGGCAAGTGAAGACGATAATCCTCTGCGGAGGGCAGGGCGCTCGGATCCGGCAAGAGACCGTGAGCAAGCCCAAGCCCCTGATCGAGGTGGGCGGCATGCCTATTTTGCTGCACATCATGCGTCGCTACGCCATGTACGGCCACAAGGACTTTGTGCTGGCTCTCGGCTACAAGGACCGGAGCATCAAGGACTACTTTCTCAACTACCAGTTCATGGCTAACGACTTCACGGTGAAGCTCGGTGATGGGTCGATCGACGTCCACACCGGGGGGCCGGAGAGCGACTGGACCGTCACCCTGGCCGACACCGGCGAGGCGGCTCTCAAGGGCGCCAGAATTGCCCGAGTCGCCAAATACTTAGGCGACGACGAGCGATTCATGGTGACCTATGGGGACGGTGTGGCCAACGTGGACGTCGACGCCCTGGTTCGCTACCACGAGGCCAGCGGCAAGATTGGCACGTTCACCGGGGTGCACATGCCCTCACGGTTTGGCTCGGTGCGTACCGACGGCGAGGGAGCGGTTCTGAACTGGACCGAGAAGCCCGTGCTGGACGAGTACATAAACGGCGGTTTCTTCGTGTTCGAGCGCGCTTTTCTTGAATATCTCTCCGATGACGAGGGCTGCGACCTGGAACGGGAACCCCTTGAGCGATTGGCAGCCGACGGCGAGCTTTCGATGTATCCGCATGAGGGCAGCTGGCACTGCCTCGACACCTATCGCGACATGGTTTACCTCAACGAGCTATGGGGCTCGGGCCAGGCCGACTGGGGCTCGCCCTAATGGCCGGCTCTGAGATGGCGGCAGCAACTAACGGCGACTGGGCAGGCAGACGGGTTCTCGTCACCGGCGCCACCGGGCTGGTGGGGTCGTGGCTTGCGGCAGAACTGGTGTCGCTGGGCGCAGATGTGCTGGCGCTGGTGCGCAGCCCGGACCCGGCGTCGGAGTTGTACAGGTCCGGCACCGCATCCCGGCTGGCAATCGTTTCAGGGGAACTGGAAGACCTAGCCACGGTGCAAAGGCTCGTAGCCGAGCATGACCCGGAGTACGTATTTCATATCGGTGCCCAGGCCATCGTCGGTGTGGCCGATCGCTGGCCCCTCGACACGTTCGAATCCAACGTTCGAGGCACGTACAACTTGTTAGAGGCGTGCCGCCTGCACGGACGGTCTCTCAAGAGCGTGGTGGTGGCGTCTTCTGACAAGGCGTACGGTGCGCATGACGACCTGCCGTACACCGAAGACATGGAGCTAAAACCGACCCGGCCGTACGAGGTTTCCAAGGCCGCTGCCGACATGATTGCGCGGTCATATGCCGGGTCGTACGACATGCCGGTTACCGTGGCTCGGTTCGGCAATGTGTACGGCGGAGGCGACCTGAACTGGAGCCGCATCGTGCCGGGCACGTTGAGAAGCCTCATAGCAGGGGAGTCGCCTATTGTTCGCAGCGATGGGACGTTCGTGCGTGACTACATCTACGTGCGCGATGTGGTCGATGCATACCTTGCCCTGGCGTCGGCCGACCGGTCGGTGACGGCCGGGCGTGCCTTCAACTTCAGCCCCGAGCGACCGGTCACGGTGCTGGAGATGGTCGACGCGATAAGAGGGCTGGTGGGGCCGTCGTCCCTCGACCCCACGATTCTTGGTGAGGCTAGTGACGAGATTAAGTCCCAGTACCTGAGTTGCGACCGGGCAAAAAGGGAGTTGGGCTGGTCGGCGAGCCGGTCGCTGAAAGACGGCCTGGCCGAGACGATTGATTGGTACCGAACTTGTCTCGATGGACCCGGGAGTTCCATTTGATAAGAGCGACGATACAGAGAGTTGGGGCCAAGTAATGATCGACGGAGTTCTCGTTACGCCCCTGCGGCAGATCCCCGACGAGCGCGGCAAGATTATGCACATGCTCAGGGTCACCGACCCGCACTTCG
>CAVOCN010000049.1:0-7949 GCA_963694205.1 Dehalococcoidia bacterium
GAGCCGCTGGCCGACGAGTTCCAGCTCATCTTCTACGACCACCGGGCCAGCGGCCGCTCCGACCGGCCGGACAGCCTGGCTGACTTCGGCGACGAGGACTGGGGCGACGACATGGAGGGGCTCAGAGCGCATTTGGGCCTGGACCGGGTCACGGTGCTGGGCCACTCGTATGGCTCGTCGATTGCCACGCACTTCGCGGTCAACTACCCCCAGCGTCTGGAAGCGCTCATCTACGTGTCGGGCTACCCTGCCTGGGACTTCACCGACACGGTGCTACAGAACTTGCAGGACCGGGGCTCGCCCGAGCAGATCGAGGCCATAGGCGCAGGGTTCTCCGGCGCCATTGAGACGGACGAGCAGTTGGCGGAGATGTACGCACTGGTTGGCGGCCTGTACTTCACAGACCCCGATGGCCCGGCCGCCCAGCTATATGCGAAAGACACGGTGTACTCGGCAATAGCGTTCAACCGCAGTATTGTGGACCTGCTGCCGGTGTACGACATGGCCGACCGTATTCACGAGATAAAGGCACCGACGCTGATTCTCTCGGGCTCCAACGATTGGATAACGCCGTACGAAAAGGCGTCCATACGACTGCAACGCGACATAGAGGGCTCGGAACTGGTCCGCTTCGAACACAGCGGCCACATGCCGTTCGCCGAGGAGCCCGACAAATTCATCCAAGTAGTCCGTGATTGGCTCAGGGGGCTTAACTAATTTGTTTGCCGACGTAAACGGGACGAGGCTGTTCTACGAGACGGTGGGAAGCGGCCCTCCTCTCATGTTCATGCACGGGGGACTGGGGTTCGACCACACCTACTTCCGGCCCTGGGTGGACTCGCTGGCCGATGACTACACGCTGATTTTCTACGACCACCGGGGGAATGGCCGCTCAGAACGACCGGCGAACCTGGACGACGTGTACCACTCGACGTGGGCCGACGACGGCGATGCATTGCGGGAACACCTGGGCATCGACAAAATAACGCTGCTGGGCCACTCCTACGGCGGCCTGCTGGCCCAGCACTACGCGCTGCGTCACCAGGAGCATCTGAGTGGCCTGATTTTGGGCACGACGTACCCGGCGTGGGACTACACGGACGTCATTTTGGAAAAGGCGCGTGCCAAGGGGACGCCGGAGCAGGTGCGGGCCATTGAGCAGCAGTTCTTCACGCACGTGGCGAACGACGAGGACATGGAGGAGATGGCGGCGGCGATAGGCGCGCTGTACTTCCACGACATGGACAGCGAGGCGGCGAAGGCCGAAAACCCCAACGCGGTCTACTCGGCGGCGGGGTACAACCGGGGGTTCATCGACATTCACGCCCAGCACGATGTCGTCGACCGGCTTGGCGAGATTACCGTGCCGACGCTGGTGCTGTGCGGGGCCGACGACTTCGTTACGCCCTACGAACAGGGGCCGGGACGTCTGCACTGGGGTATACCCGGTTCAAAGTTCGTTATGTTCGAGCACAGTGCGCACATGCTCTTTATGGAAGAGAACGAAAAGTTCCTCCGGGTTCTCCGTGAATTCCTCGCCGGAATTCACTAGTCCAATTCTCAATCAACCAGCCAATCATTCATAAGGGAGACTCATATGCCGAAGTACTTGTTCAAGGGAAGCTATAGCGCACAGGGAGCCGCGGGGCTGATGAAAGAGGGTGGCACGTCCCGGCGAAAGCAGATCGCCGAGATGATCTCCACCATGGGCGGCGAGTTGGAGTCGCTGTACTTCGCGTTCGGCGAGGACGACGTGGTCGGCATTGTTGATATGCCGGACGCGGTGACCGGGGCGGCGATTTCGCTGGCAGTCAACGCAGGGGGCGCGGTTTCGCTGAAGATTACTCAGCTGATAACGCCGGAAGAGATGGACGCAGCGGGCCAGAAGGTAGTCAACTACCGGCCGCCGGGGACTTAAGCCTCCCGCGCTCTCGTGTCCTCATCACCTCTCAAATGACCGTCCAATCGGGCAAAGTACAGACCGTCCTCGGGCTCATTGAGCCCGAGGCGCTCGGCTTCACGCTCACCCACGAACACCTGCTCGTGGACGTGGAGTGCAACTTCGTCATGCCCGACGAGGCGACGGCTCGTGGGGTCGTGGACTCCCCTGTCACAACGGGCAACGTCGCCGATGTCGTCAAACACTGGACGACGATGAAGGACAACACGCACCTTTATGACGAGGCGATGGCCGTCGAGGAGCTGATGCGCTATCGCCTGGCCGGGGGCGACTCGGTGGTGGACGTAACCAGCATCGGTATCGCCCGCGACCCGCTAGCACTTGCCCGGATATCGCGGGCCACAGGCGTGCAGATCGTCATGGGCGGCAGCTACTACGTGCCACTGTCGTACCCCGCCGACATGGACGACCGCTCCGAAGACTCGATCTTCGCCGAGATAGTGCGCGACGTGACTGAGGGCGTCGGTGACACGGGCATCAAGACCGGCGTCATAGGCGAGGTGGGCAACCATGTGCCCATGACGCCGAACGAGGCAAAGGTGCTGCGGGCGTCGGCACGGGCGCAGGCCGCTACCGGCGCGCCGATCCTCATTCACCCAGGGTTTCACAGGGACTCGCCGGTGGCAATTATGGAGACGCTGGTGGCTGCGGGCGCGGACCCAAAGCACGTCATTTTCGGGCACCTGAGCCTTTGCTTCGACCCGAGTTGGATAGGCGACCTGGCAGATTTCGGCTGCTATTTAGAGTTCGACACGTTCGGGCTGGAGTGGTCGGAACTGGCCGCGGCTCAGTCCACAGGGACGACGGATTTTACGGTCACCAACGACGACCATCGCATATGGATGCTGGAGTGGTTGTTCGAGCACGGCTACGGCGACCAGGTGGTGATTGCGCAGGACAACTTCGTGAAGATCCAGATGACCCGCTTCGGCGGCAAGGGTTACGCCCACATCCCCGAAAACATCGTCCCTCGTATGAGGGGGCGCGGTTGGACGCAGGACCAGTTGGACACCGTTCTGATCCACAACCCGGCGCGAGCGTTGACCTTTAGGTCAGCGATGAGGCCATGAGCCGAAGAAGCCCTGACGAGCGCGCTCCGCGCGGAGAACGCTCGTGGAATTACTAGCCGCCGCACTAAAGGCGGCGGCAAACGCCTACGCTCCATATTCGGGGTTCCATGTCGGGGCCGCGGTGCTGACCGAGACGGGCAATACTTTCGTCGGCTGCAACGTGGAGAACGCGTCTTCCGGCCTGGCGATTTGCGCCGAACGGGCCGCCATAGCGGCGGCTGTAACGGCCGAAGGACCGGGCATGCGGCTTGCCAGCGTCGCAGTGGCCAACAGGGAGGGCAACCCGTGCTCGCCCTGCGGTGCGTGCAGGCAGGTGATGGTCGAGTTCGGTGACCCTTGGGTTCTCTTCCCAGGGCCCGAGGGCGAGCCGGTCGAGGCCCGCGCTTCCGAGCTAATGCCTTACGGCTTTACGCTGGATTAGCCCCCTTCATACGGGCGAGAAATAGCTCCATGAACCGGTCGGTGTCTACCGTCAAGGCGACCTCGCAGTTGGGCTCCGGCTTGATCAGCCGGGGGTGACGATGGTGGATGGTTAGTCCCCTGGCAGGGCCTTCAGACACGTCTACGTGGATGCGCATGGCCTCTGTGTGCACGAACGTCGGGTCGATGGCGATGGCGACGTTCAGCGGGTCGTGCAGGTAGCACCCGTCGTGGCCCTGGTCTTCTCGATAAAAATTCATGTAGTGGATAGAGGAATCCAGGATGAAGCGGCTGATCACGTCGCTACGGTCGCCGAACTCGGCGTGCGCGACCGTGCGATAGAGCGGCACGGCGTGGGTGACGTCGAGCGGCACCAGCATTACCGGGACCGAGAAGTCCAAGACTTCGACGAGGGCGTCGGGGTCGCAGTAGGCGTCGAACTCGGCGGCACCCAGCGGGGGAATGTTGCCGGGCACGTTGACCGCGCCGTTCATCGCCTGAATCGCTTTTGCCTGGGCCATCTGGCCGGGGTGCAAACGAATGGCGTCGGCCAGATTGGTAATCGGCCCATCGGATAGCACGGTAACTTCACCGGGACTCTCGGCGACCAGCCGGGCGATCAGGTCGGCGGCGGGTTCGTCTGTCAAAAGGCTTGGGTCAAGCGCGGGGTAGTAGTCGTCGCCCAGCGCTCCCAGGCCGTCGTCGCCGTGCACGCTGGCGGCGTCGTGGGGCCGCGCTCGCAGGGGCCGGTCCGCGCCACGGGCCACGGGGATGTCGTGCCGCTCGAGCAGCGCCAGCACGCGAAGCGTGTTGTTGGTGCAGTGGTCTACGCCGACGTTTCCGGCGACTGTCGTTATGGCCAGCACCTCAAGTTCGGGCGACCGCAGCGCCAGTATGATGCCGAGCGCGTCGTCCACGCCGGGGTCCATGTCTAGGATAATTTTCTTTGCCATATAGCCTCTTTTGCCTGCTGCCCTCCGGGCGGTCCCAAATGAGGACTGCATTGTGCAGCGACGGCCACGATGATTCAATGCACCCGACACTCGAGGTAGCGAAGCGGCCAATTGCCGAAGCGATGAGGCCATGAGCCGAAGAAGCCCTGACGAGCGCGCCGCGCGCGGAGAGCCAAACGGAGAAACACTATGCCAGGCACTACTAGCACCAAGCTGAACAAGAAATTCGCCGCCGGTGTGGTGGGGAGTCTCCCTCGCACCGCGCCGGTCAAGGACATGCTGCCGCGTTCGCCGGGACCGGCCTCGGCCGAGGCCGCGCGCACGCCCCGCATGGACGCCGCCGTGGGCTACGCCATCGCGCTGCAGGAGTCGGCGGGCATTGACCTGGTCAGCGACGGGGAGTGGCGACGGCACGCCTACACCCACGTAATCGCCGACGTGTGCGAGGGCTTCGTGATCGACGAGCGGCCGGGAATGCGCTTCGGCATATATCTTGCAGAACCATTGAACGTGGTAAAGCCGGGCCTGGCGGCCGAAGAGGCCAAGTTTCTTGTCAACAGTACCGAACTGGCTACGAAGGTCTGCATCCCGTCACCGTACATTCTCGGCGCGCGGCTGTGGGACCCGGAGTTGTCGGTGAAGGCCTACCCGAAACGGGAGGACTTCGTGGACGCGCTGGTGCCCATATTGCACGACGAAATTGTGGCGCTGCGCGACGCCGGGGTGAGCGTCATCCAGATTGACGAGCCCGACATGGCCTCGCTACTGGACCCCAACAAGGAGCCAATTTACGGCGACCGGCAGTACGACCTGGACCTGGGCGCGGCGAAGATAAACGAGATGATTTCGGGCATCGACGGCGTGCGGCTCAGCATGCACATGTGCCGGTGGAACTCGCTCAACCGGGGCTGGCACTGGGAGGGCGGCTACGAGCCGATCATCGAAACGCTGGGGAAGATTAACGTGGACCAGTTCGTCATGGAGTTCTCCATTCCCGTCACGGGAAGTGTGTCGATACTGAAAGAGCTACCCGAGGACAAGCTGGTCGGCCTGGGCTGCCTGGACCCCCGGTCGGAGACGATTCCGACCGCCGAGGACATTGTGGGGCGCGTGGAGGAGGCCATGCAGTACGTCGATAGCGACCGCCTGAGCCTGAACCCGGACTGCGGGTTCGCACCCGACATTCGCCACAACATTCCCCTGGACGAGTGCTACCTGAAGCTGACACGCGAGGCCGAGGCGGCCGCGATATTGCGCGAGCGACACGGCTAGGGGGCGGCACTGGCTACGCTCCGGTCTCGTCCGCGTAGCCCGGCCCTGGTAGTCGTCGCACTGGCGCTGCTGGGCGCTTGCTGGGCGCTGTTGTGGTCGCTGGAGATCTACGCTAGCCCGCTGTTTTTCACCGGGCTCTGGCTCGGTGCGGCTATGTTGATGTATGCGCTCGGACCTGAGGGTCACCCCGGCTGGCGCAGGCACGGGGCGCTGGCCGCGCTGTCGGTGCCGGTGTGGTGGTGGTTCGAGGCGGTCAATACCCGCGTGGACAACTGGGAGTACGTTCTGCCGCACCCCTACGGGCGCATTGAGTACGCGATATTCGCATCCATCGCATTCTCGACGGTGGTGCCCGCGCTGGACGCGGCGGCACGGCTGTTTCGGGCCGGGCGTGCACGAGGCGAATTCGCCCCAGTAACTGGGCAATTGGCGACCGGGCAATTGGCATCTGGCGAGGCTGCCGGAGGCCTGATAGCGACAGGGCTGGTCTTCGCCCTGCCCGACCTGTTCTTCCCCCTGGTGTGGGTGGGGCCGTTCTTGATTATCGACGCAACAGTGGGCCTGTCAGGCGGCGAGAGCCTGCTGGCGCAAGCGCTCGCGGGCAAATGGCGGACCCTTATGGCCGTGGCGCTGGCCGGGCTGCTGTGCGGGTTTCTCTGGGAGATGTGGAATTTTTTGGCGGCACCGAAGTGGGTGTACGACATTCCGTATCTCGGCTATTTGAAGGTTTTTGAGATGCCGATTCTGGGGTACTTTGGCTACGTCCCGTTCGCCTGGAGCGTCTACCAGCTGGTTCGTCTGACTGACCGAATAGGAGAGAGCGCTTATGCCCACGATTGAGACCGTACTCGGACCCGTAGACGCCGATAAGCTCGGCTTCACGCTGCCCCACGAGCACGTCATGGAGACGTCTGGCGGCATCCCCCACACCTACCCCGACCTTGTGGACACCGAGGACGTGGTGCGGCGCGGCGCGGCGGCGCTAAAGCGGGTGCGCGAACTGGGCGTGGAGACCATCGTGGACCTAACGACGTTCGACATTGGCAGGGACGTGAAGCTGCTACAGCGGGTGTCGCGGGAGTCGGGCGTGAACATCGCCTGTTCTACCGGTACCTGGCTGGACATACCGCGCACGTTCCTGACCACCGGCGCAGAACGGGTGGCACGGCTTTTTGTGCGCGAAATTGAAGAGGGTATAGAGGGCACCGGCATTAAGTCCGCCGTGATAAAGGCATCTACAGACTCGGAAGGCCTCACGCCGGGTTCCGAGCTTTCGCTGAGATCGGCGGCGATGGCGAGCGTGGCCACCGGCGCGCCGATTTCCACGCACACCTGGGCACCCGGCAAGACGGGTGCAATGCAGGTGGACATCTTCGAGCGCGAGGGCGTGGACCTGGGCCGGGTGTGCATTGGCCACTGCGATGACACCGACGACGTGCCGTTCTTAATCTCTCTGTTACAGCGGGGCGTGTGGCTGGGGCTGGACCATATGTCGGCATATGGCCATAGGGAGGGCACGCCCAACGCCCAGACTCGTATTGAGACGGTGTGGAAGCTGATCGAGGCGGGCTACGAGCGCCGCATTCTCCTGAGCCACGACTCGTGGATATCGGTGGGCGTTTTCACGACGGAGCAGATGGCCGACAAGCAGTCTGGCAACCCGGACGGCTACAGCTTCATTTCTCTGCGCGTCCTGCCCAAACTGAGGGAACTTGGCGCGACCGACGAACAGATTGAGACGATCACGGTGGACAACCCCCGCAGATTCCTGACCGGGGCCGCTTCCTGACTGGGTCTGTTTCCCAACTGGGGAATTTCCCACACGGGGGCCGGTACGCCTCGGCCTGGTTTTCCCGTTAAACTGAGAGGATGGAACCACTGTTGATGCGCCCGGAACCGGGTGACGACGCCGAATTCAGGCCCAGTCAGTTTCGCGAGATCGTCGACAGTGTCGTACACATCTACCGGCGTAACGCCGTGCGACTTGTCGCTATCGCGGTCGTTGTGCAGCTGGTGGTTTTTCTCATCGGTTCGCTAGCGGGAGAGCCCTTCGAGTTAGACGAGACGGCCCCAACTACAGGCGCAGCCGCCACAGAGGGCACGGCGGATGAAGCCTCAGATGGCCTGACGTTTGACCAGTTCGGAGACGACGCAGCGGCCACCGACGCTGTAGAGCCCACCCCACAGCCCGTACTGGGCGACACGGAGGGACCGGTTCCTGTAGTTGTCGAAGATATCAGCGGCCCCTCTTCAGACATTTTCAGCGACCTGGAT
>CAVOCN010000050.1:0-7917 GCA_963694205.1 Dehalococcoidia bacterium
GGAACTTCTCTGGATGCTCTTGGGGTTGTTGCTGCAGTTCCTGGGTCTTTTCCAGGTCGGCCTGGCGCTCGGTGAACGCCTGGCGCAATTGGGTCAGAACGGCTTCGGGGCCGTTCGCTCGGATGACGAGGATGCCGGGGTTGCGCCTGACGATCTCGCCCGTGATCCACAGCTGGCTACTGGGCGAAACGTGCTGATCTACTAACAACGCTTCAAAGTCCGAAGACGACGCCAAGTCGATGGCCAGATCGTCCACGACGGTGCCGGTGGCGGAGTGGCCGTCGGCGTCGAGCCGGGCCGTTAGCGCGTCCAGCTCGTCCTCCCGGTCGGCAAATACGAGGATTCTTTTGTGACTAATCAATCGACTATTTCGCTTTCAACAATCATCCAACCCGCCAGCCAGGTACGTGATTTGCTGCGTCAGGTGCTTAGGGCCATGGCCGGGAACCGAAGGTGTTGGCCTGGTCGACAATGTCGATGCCGACGGTCTCGGACCACGCGGCGATGAGCTGGTTGACGATCGGCCCCACCTCGCCGTCGCCAATATCTCTGTTGTCGGCCTTTGTCATTGGAAGCACGCCGGGACCGGTGAACGACACGAACGCCTCGGCGGCGGTGTAGAGGTCGTAGGGCTGCAGGTCCTCTTCCACTATGGGTATACCCAGCTGATTGGCCAGGTCGAAGACGACAGAGCGGGATACTCCTTGCAGTATCGACTTGTCCCGCGCGGTGCGGATGGTCCCGTTGGTGACGAGGAACACGTTGTTGATGGTGCCCTCGGTCAGGTTGCCCTCCTGGTCGGTCAGGACTGGCCAGCCGCCAGGGACCACGTCGTTGGCCTCCAGTTCGGCCATGGCGAAGTTCATACGCGTGTAGTGCTTCACCTTGGGTTCCACGGTGCCGGGTGCGTGGCTGCGGACTTTCGTTATCACACCGTGCGTGCCGGTGCTGAAGAACGGCGCGAATCGGGAGAAGTCAACCGCGGCGATGCGGCAGCCCACGGTGCCGGGTCCCGCCGACCAGGCCCAAGCCCCTTTGCCACGAGTCGCGAACCACCAGATGATCAGGTCGCCCGCGTCGGGTACCAGCGCCTGGTTGCGCTCGACTGCCTCAAGCACGATGTCACTGAACTCGTCGGGCGTCATGCCGATGTCCATGCGGGTGTACTTGAGCGACCGGGCCATGCGGGCGAAGTGGCGCTCTAGCTTGAAGGGCTTGCCGGAGTAGGTGCGAGCAACGTCGAAGACAGCGTCGCCCATGAGCAGGCCGCGATCAAAGATGTCAATTTTGCACTCGTCGGTGGGGATCCACTCCCCGTTCAGGTAAGAGGTAAATTCGGCTATCGCGGTCCTCCTTGTTGTCAGGGGATGTTCCCCCTGAGACCCCCCTTTATTACCGGGGAAGGGCCCCTGAATCCCTCGGTACAACAAGTACCCGGATCAGGGGCGGACCGCGATTATAGCCTTGTTGCCCCTGCTGTTACCGGGGAAGTCGTCCTAGTTGGAGATTTCGAACTGTACGGAAGCAGTTACTCCGTTGGGGGTGGAGAAGCTCACCCGCTCCCACTTTTTGTTCTGGAAGTTGAGCGTGGGCCGCACGAGCAGGACCATCTCTTCACCAGGGTTCAAGACGTTGGGCTCGGCGATCTCGGCGATCTCGCTGTCCGCTATCAGATAGACCCCCTGTACGGACCACTCGCCGATCTCAGGCGTCGCCGCCGTGGTGTACTCCAGGTACTCGATGCCCAGCTGGCCGGTCTTGGTCACCTGCATGATGATGTCCCAGTCGGCGAAGTCGGCCAAAGGCAGGTTGCCCGTGTTGGTAATGACCACAGGGGCGTGCGAGGAGTTGGCGCTGGGGGGCACGTTGGTGAGCATGCGAACGTCGATGTCGGTTTCGCTCAGCGAGAATGAGTCGGCCATGGACTCGTCCCACGCGTTGGTCAGCCCGGTAAAGGTGCGCAGCATGTCCGTTCCCATGGTGTTCGCAACACCTATGATGAGAGCAATCGTGAACAGGAAGACGAACGCCGTAGTCATTACTCCCAGTGTCTCCAAAACTGAGCTACAGGCTCAATGTGGGAGGCACCTACCCCTGCCGGTGTGCTCCGACACAGGTTCAGGGCCAAGCTGCAATTGACCGACTCGCCGACGGTTGGGGCCGTGCTGGTGGACTGCGACGGCACCCTTGCCCCCCGAGACATGGAAGTGACGGACCGGGTACGGGCCGCCGTTACTCTGCTTGCCCAGCGGGTGCCGGTTGGCATTGTGTCGTCCCGCGATCATCACGACATCCGGTGGCTGGCCGGTGAACTGGGGTTCACCGCGCCGCAGGTGTCGGAAGGCGGCGCCCGCGTGTTCTCCGCCAGCACCCAGGACACGATGTGGGTCAAGGCGCTGGAGCCCAGGGACGCTAGGTCCATCGTCGATTTCCTCGTGGCCGAGAGGCATTCGTTCAACGCAATTGACGGGCTACGTCGCGTCTCGAAATTGGCCGATATAAGTGACTGGCAAATAACCCGGTTGGCGGCGAACTCCCTGCTTCCGGAGCAGGCCAGGGCAATCGCAGCCGAGATAGGCGAGACGATGGACAACGTACATGCAGCGGTCATCATCCGCACCGACAACGGGGAGTGGATGGTCGATTTCACCCACGCAGAGGCGACGAAGGCGTCGGGTGCGGCCCAGTTCGCCCGCGCAGTAGGCGTCCCGTTGTCGCAGATCGCCGGTGTCGGCGATAGCTTCAACGACCTGCCGCTACTGCAGGCCTGCGGGACGGCCGTGGCCATGGGGCAGGCTCCCCAGCCGCTGAAAGAGGTGGCCGATTACGTTGCGCCGTCGGCCTGGCAAGACGGGCTGGCGGTGGCAATCGACGAGTTCATAGCGCCCCGCCTCGTATGACAACGCCCCGGTCGGTTAAATGGGTCTTCCTCGACCTGGACGGGACGCTGTTGCGGCCGGACCAGACGATCTCTACGCCTGTGGCTGAGGCCGTTGGGCGCTTGAGACAGCGCGTGCCCGTCTCGATAGCGACCGGGCGAGAGCGGCTGGAGACGATTCGGTTTGCTGCTGACCTCGAGTTAACGGCGCTACAGATATGCGACGGAGGGGCCGTCATTTTCGACATGCCCAACGGCGACCTGCGGTGGAGCAAGCCGTTGGGCGCACCGGCCGTGGCCGGGGTAATGGATGCGCTCCGCTCTTCGGGCAGCCTGTTTTTCGCCACGCACCCGGACGGCGCCTACACCAACCTGGATGGCGAGGTGGCCGAACTGCCCTGGGTCACCACTGATCCGGGCGAGGCCGAGGGGCTGGCCTTCACGCGCATTTCGGCCCTCGACCTGTCCGAGCGCGAGGCCCGCAGCCTGGCCGCGGAGCTTTCACGACTGGGCCTGAACACCGCCCGCGCTTACCTGCCTTACAACGGGCTGTGGGCGGTGGACTTTACCGACCCGGAAGCCAACAAGGGCACCGCCGTCAGCCGAGCAGCCAAATGGGCTGGCGTTGCGCTGAGTGACTGCATCGCCATAGGCGACAGCTTTAACGACCTGCCCATGCTGGAGGCCTGCGGCGTATCCATCGCCATGGGCGGAGCGCCCCCAGAAGTGGTCGCGGCAGCCGACCATGCCGTGCCCTGTGTAGAACAAGACGGGCTGGCACTGGCGATTGACGAGTTCGTATTGCCCCTGTTGCCTCAGTTGACTGGATTGTCCGGGTAGCCCGAATGCCCGAAATGGACGCACAAGTTATGGCGGCCGGGCCAGCGGCACAGCCGCGTGGGCCACTACGGTCGTTCGAATTCCGAGACTTTCGCTTCATCTGGGCCGGGGCTCTTTTCTGGGCGGTCGCCAGCTGGATGCAACGAATCGCCGTCGCCTGGCTCATCCTCACCCTCACCGACAGCGCCATTTTCGTGACTATGGCTTTTGCTGTGTACGCACTGCCAGCGCTGGTGGTGGGGCCTTTTGGGGGCGCACTCGCCGACCGGCTCAACCGCAAGTACCTGATGCTCTGGGTGCAGGTCTTCTCGGCCGCCACCACACTGCTGATGGCGCTTATGGTCATGTCCGGTCTGGAGAACCTTTGGGTTGTGTTCGGGCTGGTGCTACTGCTGGGGGCCGGGTTGCCGCTCCAGTTCACCTGCGGCCAGACGCTCATTTACGACGTGGTGGGGCCGCGCAACGCGCTCAACGGGGTGTCGCTGTGGTCGGTCGGCCTGCGCTCGGTCGGTGCATTAGGCGCCATATTGGGCGGAGTTGTTATCGAGTACGGCGGCATCGGTACAGCGATCATCCTGTCATCGGTCGGGTACGCGCTGGCGGCGGTGTCCACCGCGTTCATCCGGCACCCGGGACCCTCTGGCGATCGACCAGAAGGATCGGTCCTGCAGAACCTGGGGTCCGGGTTCAAGCTCGTTGCCGGGTCGGGAATATTGCTGCCGGTGCTCATGCTGGCGATAGTGGCGGAGGCGTTCGGCTACGGCATGCTGTCGGTGTTTCCCATACTCGCCGACGAGGGCGTTTACGGCGTCGGCGCAATTGGGCTGGGCCTGATGAACGGAGCTTTCGGTGTCGGCGGGGTGGTCGGGGCCATGTTCCTGGCCGCACTGCCCGATCTGAGTCGCAAAGGCGCGGCCCTGATAGGAGTGATGGTCGTCACCGGACTGCTGCTCATCGCGCTGTCGTTTTCCTCCGTCTTCGGAGCCGCCCTCGCTGTTATAGCAGGCATGGGTATGGTGCTGGCCTCTTACGACGCCCTGGCCGTGCTACTCATGCAAGACAACGCGCCGGACGGCATGCGCGGGCGGGCAACGGGGACGCTGGTGCTGACATTCGGGATAGGGCCGGTGGGGCCGGTGGCTCTGGGCCTGATGATCGATTCAATCAGCGCCAGGGCGGCTATCGGCATAGGCGCTATTGTGGTTCTGGTCGCCACGGTCGCCATCGCTGCGTCGGCCAAAAAGCTGCGTTCGGGTTAACAGACGATGTTTCGTTGGGCAATGAGGTAAAATCCCGTGTCATGGTGAATAAAACGATCTCCGCCCTATCGATTTCTCTTTTGTTACTCGTCCTGGCCGCAGCCGCAGCCTGCGGGAGCGCCGATGACTCCGGCCCCGCAGCCTCCCAGACCGGCGGCACGGATACCGAGTCGGAGTCCGACTCTTCCTCCGTCGCGGTTGGCGAAGGCGCGTTTGTCGTCTCTGGCGAACTGACCGACCGGCGCAAAGACCACTCGGTCCTGATTCTGCAAGACGGGACGCTGATGGTCGCGGGCGGTCGCAGCTCCGGCGGCGGCCAGCGAGTGCCCAGGCTCCAGACCGGTGAGATCTACGATCCGGCCACCGAACAGTGGAAGTTCCTGGCTGTAATGGTCAACGCCGACCTCGGGCGAGAGCATCCGGCGTCAACGGTTCTGCCCGACGGCAGGGTGCTGGTCACGGGGGGCGCCAACTCCTCCAACGACCCCCAGAAGACCACCGAGATTTACGACCCGGTCGCCGACACCTGGACCGTCGGCCCGAAGATGAAGGTGTGGCGATGGAAGCACACCTTGACCAGCCTGACCGACGGGCGAGTGCTCATAGTCGGAGGCACCGACGACCTGTCTCAGCTCACCAAGGTCTCTATATACGACCCTGAAACCAACGAGATTACGGCCGTTGCTGAACTGGCCGAAGGGCGTTCCAACCACGCCGCGGTGCTGTTGGACGACGGGCGTGTGCTGGTCGCAGGTGGCGGCAAACGAGAGATCGAGGACGCCCTGTCGTCTTCTGAGATCTACGACCCGGTAGCCGATACCTGGACGTTCGCCGGACGACTATCCGAACCGAAGCTGTTCCCGGTTTACACCAAGCTCAGTGACGGCAAAGTCATGCTGGTGGGCGGCAGGGGCAAGCTCTTGAGCGCCGACATCTTCGACCCGGAGACAGACTCCTGGTCGTCCACATGCCCGATGAGCACCGGGCGGTCGGACTTCGCTGGCTCCACGCTCCAAGACGGCCGGGTACTGGTCAGTGGCGGCGAGGGCAACCTGGACTCGACCGAGATTTACAACCCGTGGACCGGCGAATGGTCGCCCGGGCCGCGCATGAACCTGCCCCGCAACCGGCATCGCCAGACGACACTGCCCAACGGCCGCGCGTTAATTACGGGCGGACAGGGGCCGGACAAGATTGCGGTGATGACCGAGTACTTCGAGCCAGGGCCCTTCACGGCACCCTCTGGTCCTACTGTCCTGGGCTGCGGCGGCGGTCCCATCGACCGCGGTGATGCCCTTATCGTTGAAGACGAAGGGTTCGAGCGCACCGGCTCCGCCGACAGGACACTCGACTCCGACACGGTCGACTTCGCCGAACCGGTAGTAGCAGCGCCGGATGAGGACGTGGTGGTCACGCCCCTGGGCACGCCCGCCACGTTCCGCATGGGCCAGGGCGTTGCAAGCCCCGGACCGGTGGTCGGCACTCTCGTACGGTTCTTAGAGGTACTGGATGACCCCGACGGCGGTGCGTCCATCCGCGTCAACCTGCGTGGCGGCGGCTGGGACCTGGGCAACATGGACCTGACAATCCCCGCCGGTTCCACCGAGCCCGCGCTCAAGGCCTTCGGCAAGGCGTGGGTGGGGTTCCTCGGTTACAGCACTGACGCCGCGGGCGAGGTGATGGCGACCCTAGTGGTTTTTGAACCGTAAAGAGAGACCCCCTCTCTAGGAGTTAGTTTAGGAGCAGCGGCCCGTTAGCCGCTGCTCCTTTTGCGCCAGGGCATACCGTCGGTCAGTTCCATGAACTCGGCGTGCAGGGCGGGCCCGGCGGACACGGTGCCGTCGCTGAAAAGAGTGGCCGGGGCGCCGTAGCGGTCGGTCGACAGGCCTCCCGCCTCTTGAACTAGAAGAAGGCCTGCGGCCTGGTCCCAGGGCTCAAGTTTGTGGTGGAAGAAAACGTGGAATCTGCCCGCCGCGACGTATGACAGCCCAAGCGCCGCCGAGCCGAGTATGCGCGCGGTCTGCATGCCCGGCCACAGGTCCGCAACGAGCCGGAGCTGGTCGGCTGCGCCCTCATCTATATACGAAAGGTCGAGCCCTAATATGCCGTCTGCCAGGTGCTCGTCGGGGGTGACACTGATGCGAGCGCCATTGAGGAACGCCCCGCCGCCCTTGACGGCGTGGAACGTCTCTCCCCGAATAGGATCGTGGTTCACCCCTACCTGCACCTGGCCGTCGTAGGCCAGCGCCACCACGGTGGAGAAGTGGGGAACGTTGGAGGCGAAGTTGCGGGTGCCGTCCAGTGGGTCGACTATCCACAACCAGCCCTTGTCAGCCTCGGGCATGTCTTTGGGGTCGCCCTCTTCGCCCATTACGGGGATGTCCGGGTACTCCCGCAGCAGTACCGCTGTAACCGCTTTTTCGGCCGCGACGTCGACTTCGGTAACGACGTTTCCCCGGCCCTTAGTGGCCACCTCGACTTCGGCCCCGAATCGGTCGGCCAGAATGGCCCCCGCAACCCCGGCGGCCTCCAGCGCTACGTCGAGGGCGGACCGGCCGGACAGGCCAAGCGGGACAGACAGAGAGGTGGGTATGTTGGACATGCACTTGAGCTTAAGGAGTTGACGTGGCTCCGGCAAGCGAGCCTGACCGACGGCAATTTTAGGATATGTGTTCCGGATATGTTTCAAGTTTTATCAAGGCGTTTATCTAGGGCAGCTCGGCCGCGACCTGTGGGCCCGACCGCCTCGGCGTCGGGCGTCAGAATCGCCGCCACGAAGGGGGCGAGAGCCTCGCGGGCGATGAACACGAGGCGGACGGCTCCGGCCGAGTCGGAGCGGGTGATCGGCGGCGGCGGAGAGCGTGAAACCTTTCACTTCCCAATCGCTCGAAAATCCGAATCGGCTAGCTTGTCAGACGCCGACATGTGCGTGCTACAATC
>CAVOCN010000051.1:0-7794 GCA_963694205.1 Dehalococcoidia bacterium
TCTCCGTCACCGAAGTTCGAGTAAACAGCCGCACACTGTGTCGCCGTTGCGAACTCGACTGTGCACAAGACGAGGGCGAGGACTGCGCCGAGTGCTACGCGTGCTTTGAGTTGGCCGCCAGGCACGAGAGACGCGTCTTGCTACGGCCACCCGCCGCCGGGCTGATGAGGCCGGAGCGCGTATCGACGGCCCTAATGGTGTTCGTCATGATGGCTCTTTCCACCGTCACTTTCGACGGGCTGAAAGAGACGCCGTGGTGGAACACGGTCCACAGGGAACTTGAGGTGCTGGGAGTTTCATGGGTCGACACCATCGGACTGTTCGGAATCCCCCTGTTGTTCCTGGCTATCTTCCTGGGGTTTGCTTGGGCGATGCGACGCCTGTCTTCCAACGCGATGACCACCGGCGATATGGCGAGAGCATTCGTGCTGTCGCTCATACCTATAGCTCTCGCCTACCACTTCGCTCACTTCCTCGCCCTTTTGCTCATTCAGGGCCAGGTGATAGTTCCACTGGCGTCCGACCCGTTCGGCAGGGGCTGGGACCTGTTCGGCACGGCCGATTACGCCATCGACATCGGCGTTATCAACGCCAGGGCGGCCTGGTTCTTCTCCATTGCGGTCATCGTCGTCGGTCACGTCGCTGCGGTGTTTATCGCGCACGTCGTGTCGCTGCGGAAGATCTCCGACCACGCTGCGGCCATGCGCAGCCAGTACCCTATGCTTGTGTTGATGGTCTTTTATACCGCCGTAAGCCTGTGGATAATTTCCCAACCCATAGTTGAGTAGCTCAACTCCTGTTATAGACGCGGCCGGGCTGACCAAGGCTTTCGGTAAGTTCAAGGCGGTGGACAGCCTGGACCTAACGGTCGGCGCAGGTGAACTGTTCGGCTTTCTCGGCCCCAACGGTGCGGGTAAGACGACCACCATTCTCGTCATCGCGGGCTTTCTCCGGCCGACGGCTGGTCGGCTGAGCGTGTTCGGCCTCGACTCGTGGAACGACTCGGTGGCCATCAAGCGCAGGCTAGGCTTTTTGCCCGACCTCTCGTCGCTGTACACGAACCTCACAGGCGACGAACTGCTGTCCTTTCTTGGTGCGCTACAGGGCGGTGACGTTTCACGCAGGCGATACGAACTGTGCGATGCGCTGGAGTTGGCCCAGGCGGACCTGGCCCGCCGCATAAAGGGCTATTCCCACGGCATGAAAAGGAAGCTGGCCATCGTCCAGGCACTGCAGCATGACCCCGACCTGCTCGTCATGGACGAGCCCACGCAGGGGCTGGACCCGCTGATACAGCAGTCGTTTTTTTCGCTGCTCAGAGCGGCCCGTGAGAGAGGGACGACCATATTCTTCTCGTCGCACGTATTGTCCGAAGTAGAAGAGCTATGCGAGCGGGTGGGCATAATTCGCCAGGGCCGCCTCGTGGCGGTGGAGCGGGTGGAAGACCTGCGTACGAGGCGTCGCAGGCGAGCGCACGTGAGATTCCGCAGTACGCCCCCGGCCGATCTTCAGATAGACGGGGTCGAGATCGTCTCCCGCGACGGCCAGAACTGGGAACTCAAGGTGGGCGCCGATCTAGGTCCGCTGCTAAAGGAGTTGGCTCGCCACGACCTCGACGACCTCACTCTGGAGCGCCCCGGCCTGGAAGACATTTTCCTAGAATATTACTCAGACAGTTCGACGCCCAATAGCGAAAGCGATGAGCGCTTGCGCGAAGAAGCCCCTAGAGCGAACGAAGTGAGCGGAGAATGACCGTTGCACTTATTTTGCTGCGCTCGACGCTACGCGGCCAGCGCATATCAATCGCCCTTATGTCGGTCGGTCTGCTGGCGTTCGCGGTTCTTATGTCCGCCACGTTCGAGGCGTTTGGGGTGGCCACGCTCGAGTTGATGGAGTCGATGCCCAGCGGCTTCCAGTCGCTGCTCAAGGCTGCTACCGGGGGCGGCTCTGCCGCGATGAACTACATGGCTATTGGCTATCGCCACCCGGTGCCGATGATCATCACCGCCGGGTTCGTCGTGGCAGCTTCGTCGGGCGCAATGGCGAAGGAGATTGAACGGGGAAGCATTTTCCTATTGCTGTCCCGACCGGTGCCCAGGCTGCATCTTATGGCGGCGAAGTTTGCCTCCATGGCGATTGGCCTGGTGGCGTTCCAGGCCTTTATATTGCTGGGGACGTGGATTGGGGCGACGGCCTACGGGCTGGAGGGAATGGACTACGGAACGGTCACGCTGATCATGCTGAACGGCCTGTTCCTAGGATTGGCGGTGTCGGGCATCACCTTCCCCATCTCGGCGATTAGCAGCGACGGGGGGCGGGCCATCTCGCTGTCTGCCGGTATTCTCGTCGTGCTGTTCTTCGTCGACTTTCTTGCCGGCACCTGGTCTGCGGTGGAGGTTGTCGGGCCGATATCGCCTTTCCACTACTACGACCCCGTGTCGGTGGTGAACTCCGGCTCGGTGTCGGCCCTGCACCTCGGTGTGCTGGCGGCCTTCACGGTCGGCGGACTGACCCTGGCCGGTATTGCCTTCAACCGCAGGGACATTCCGTAATGGGAGCGCAGCATTGGGTTTTCTAGGCGGCATTTTCGGTAATAGCCGCATCAAGGTGCCAAGGCCCGAGCGGTTCCAGGCCGTCGCCAGGGCAGCCGAGTCTCTGAGAAGCACCGGGGGCCTCAAGCCCGGTGACACCGCAGGCCTGCTTTTCAACCCTGAAGAGGGCGCGTCTATGTCTGCCCTGGCGGTCGACTTGCAGGGCATCTTGCGGGAGGGCGAGGCCACGTCTGCCACCACCGTTGACCTGGAAATGGACGATTTCGACACAGGGTGGATCGTCCTGCGAAACGACAGGTTCGAAGACCTCGTCGCTTCCGTGCAGGCGCTGAACGTCTCACTGTTCGAGCGAGGAAATGGCGACAGGCTGCTGGCCGCTGTACTGCGGGTGGACTTCGAACGCCTGCAGGCCTACTGGATTTACAACTACAAGCTCGGCCGGTTTTACCCTTTGGTTCGGCCGGGCGACGGCCATGTTAGTTCCGGGGACGGAGAGTCTCGCCGCGACAACGCTGCTGAGCTTCGCCTGGGTGAGATGATGGAGGCGAACCGGGTCGCCATCGAGAGTTCCCTCTCCAACTGGTTCGGGCTCTCCGGCATTCCGTTCTAGGGTTCGCATTGTGCCGATCACCGGTGTTCGTAAGTGAACCGGCGGCCCGGCCCGAACGTATAATTACACGATGATTCCCTATTCAGGCGGCCTGCCCGGCGCCCTCCCCAACGCCCTCAGGGGTACAGGCCCCAGAGTTGTTTGGCTGGCCCTGTTGGTCACTCTGGTAGGGCTCGTTGCCGTTGCCTGCGGCGGGGGAGTTGACGAGAATGTCGTGCTAGGCGGGGAGGACCCCACGCCTGTCCCGTTGGCGACCGCGACCCCAACTCTGACCCTGAACGCTGGCCTGCCGGAACCTTCCCCGACGCCCACGTTCGTTTCTGTACTCGACCCCCGGTCAGACCCGACGCCTGGCGACCAGCCAGAGCCCACCCCAACGTTCGACCCCGGCGATGTCATTTTGCCCACGGTTGTGGCGGCGACCCCAGTGGCTTCCGGCTTCTTGGACGCCGATCTGCGGGCGCGATTGGACGAGATCGAGCCCGCAGTGGCGGCGCTAAGAGAGCTGTACGCGTTTGACGACACGCAGCGGCGCTTCATAACTCAGGCCGAACTGGAAGAGCGGCTTTCCAGTGACCTGGAAGAGAGCCGTGAAGAATTCGACGAGTTCGGCCGCCTGTACGAGGTTTTGGGTATAACCGAACAAGGTACGGACCTCTACGAACTGTTCTTGGACCTGTATAGCTCCAGTGTGCTTGGGTTTTTTGACCCGGAGCTGAACGAACTTTATGTGGTGGACAACGACAGTTCCGAGTTGTCGCCCCAGGACCATCTCACCTACACGCACGAATTTGTCCACGCCTTACAGCAGCAGCACTTCGACATCGGCGGAGTGCTGGACTCCGACGAGGTACAGGACAACTCCGACCGCGCAGCCGCCTACCGGGCACTGGTTGAGGGCGACGCGACGCTGTTGGAGACCATCTACATGTTCCAGAACATGACCGCCGAAGAGCAGGCTATTGCCCAGGATCTGGGCGTGGACCTGTCGTCGTTCTTCGCGGCCCCGCACATGGTTCAGCGCACGTTCCTATTCCCGTACTTGGAGGGCGCCCAATTTGTGCTGGAGGTCTTCGTCGATACCGGCTGGAAGGGCGTAAACGCACTGTATGAGCGGGCGCCAGTATCGACCGAGCAGATATTGCATCCGGCCAAGTACCACTCCGGCGAGGCGCCGATAGACGTGGACCTGCCCGGCTTTGAGGACGTGCTCGGTCAGGGCTGGGCGGAACTGCAGCGAGACACATTCGGCGAGTTCTCGCTGGCGGCATATTTGGAGGACCGCTTGCCATCTGACCAGGCTGCCATAGCGGCCGCCGGTTGGGGCGGGGACCGCTTCGCCCTGTACGTTGGACCGGAAGACGCGAGCCTGCTCGTGCACCGGCTCGCCTGGGACACCGTTGGTGACGCAGCAGAGTTCTTCGGGGCATTTGCGGGCTTTTCCCAGGCCCGCTTTGGAATCGACTGGGAACTGCTCGACGGGAACGGAAGCGCCATCCTGATGGTGTTGCCAGACCGGGTGTTATACGCAGTCAATCGAGGCACCACCGTGGACCTGGTTTTCGCGCCCAGTAGCGCCGTGATTGACACGGTCAACACCCTTCTTTCCCCCGCAACCGACGTTCTCCAGGCCGAGTCGTCCACCAGTACCGAGCCATAGCCGGGGCATCGGTTCGAGACGCGCGAAGGCTTACGGAAGCTTCAGGGTTTTGCCGGTGGCGGTCTGGGGCTCGGTCTCTTTATAATGCGTGTCCTGTAGCCGCCCAAAAGTGGCCGCTGCAGCTTCACTTATGACTGACACAAAACAAGTAGCAAAAATTGAAGCACTCGCCACGCGGGTGCGCGTGGACTCCCTGAACATGGTGGCCGCGGCCAACAGTGGCCACCCTGGCGGCTCCCTGTCTGAGGCGGACATACTCGCCGTGCTGTACGGCGCGGTTATGACCCACGACCCGAAGAACCCGACGATGCCGGACAGGGACAGGTTCGTCCTCAGCAAGGCCCACGCCTGCCCCGCCCTCTACGGCGTCCTGGCAGAAACTGGCTACTTCCCGGTAAGCGAACTATCCACCTTCAGGCAGATTAATTCCCGCTTGCAGGGCCACGCCCACATTAAAACGCCCGGCGTGGAGATGTCGGGAGGCTCGCTGGGCCAGGGGCTTTCGTTCGGTATTGGCACGGCGCTTGCCGCCCGGCTCGATGGCCGTCCCACGCGCACTTACGTGTTGCTTGGCGATGGCGAGTGCGACGAGGGCCAGGTTTGGGAGGCGGCCATGTCGGCCCCTCACCACGGCCTGGACAATTTGGTGGCCATAATCGACCGCAACCGAATTCAAAACGACCGTTGGACGGACGAGGTGATGACCCTTGAACCGCTCGCCGACAAGTGGCGGGCGTTCGGCTGGGAAGTGGCAGAGGTAGACGGCCACAGCGTTCCGGAACTGCTCGGAGCTTTCGACCGTGCGGCGGAAACGAAGGGCCGACCCTCTGCCATAATCGCCCACACATCCAAGGGCAAGGGCGTGTCTTTCATGGAGGACAACCCTGCCTTCCACGGCATGGCCCCGAACCCTGAACAGCTCAAGCAAGCGATCGCCGAATTGACGTCGAGCCAGGCCCATGACTGAAACAGCAATTACCCGACAGGTTGCCGCAGAGACGCTGGTCGAACTCGGGGGCGAGTACTCCGACCTGGTAGTCGTCGGCGGCGACCTGAACAAGTCGACTTAT
Source organism: Dehalococcoidia bacterium (assembly GCA_963694205.1). GTDB lineage: Bacteria > Chloroflexota > Dehalococcoidia > Lucifugimonadales > UBA2962 > CAUZIR01. The sequence goes on from CAVOCN010000051.1 coordinate 5,893, forward strand.
TCCAACAAGTTTGGAGCAGCGTTCCCCGACCGTTTCTTCGACTTCGGCCCGGCCGAGCAGAACATGGTGAATGTGGCGGCGGGCCTGGCGGCCTCGGGCAAAATTCCGGTGGTTAGTACCTTCGCTGCTTTCGGCACTGCCAGGCCGTTCGATCAGCTCCGGGTCGGGGTTTCTCAGCCGGGCCTGAACGTAAAACTAATACTCACGCACGCTGGTCTCCTGACGGCGGAGGACGGCGCGTCGGCGCAGGCAATTGAGGACGTGGCGATAATTTCGGCGCTGCCCTCGTTCACGGTAATTGTGCCCGCCGACGGACCGGAAGCGGCCCAGGCGGTTCGCGCCGCAATAGGTACGCAAGGCCCGTTTTACGTGCGCCTGTCGCGCACCGCAACGCCTGTTGTGCACGGCAGCGACTATACTTTTGTCGTGGGTCGCGCAGAGACGATGCGGCAGGGTACGGACGCCACCATCATCGCGTGCGGAATAATGGTGCACGCAGCCCAGGTGGCGGCAGCCTCGCTAGCCGAGCAGGGAGTTTCCTGCCGGGTAGTGAACATGGCCACGGTTAGCCCTCTGGATGAGGGTGCAGTTTTGCAAGCGGCACGGGACACGGGCGCACTGGTTACCGCCGAAGAGCACCTTTTGCAAGGCGGTCTCGGCAGCGCAGTCGCCAGCGTACTGTCCGGCAACCTGCCCACACCATTGGAAATGGTGGGACTGTCCGGCTACGCAGAGTCTGGAAATTCCAAGGCTCTGTTGGAGAAGTACGGCCTGACCTCAACCGACATCGCAGATGCGGTCAGAAGGGTCGTTTCCCGAAAGACCGGCCAGCCAACCAGCTAGCCAGCCAGACAAGCAGGTCTGGCTATCCAGTCTTTCGAGTGGCACCGACCGTGGCGGTCGCCCAGTTGGCACTGTCCTTGGAGTTGTGGCCGTTCTCACTCTGGGCTTCGGTGCCCAGCTTAATTTCGTAGAAACGCTCTACGAACACAGCCATGTCGTCCAGAGCCTTCGGCTTCATCACGCAGTGCAACCCTCGTTGACCCGCATGAATTCGAACCTCGCCCCTCAGACCGCCTGCGTAGGTGAGAATGAACACCGTGCCGATTAACCCCAGTGCCACCGCCATAAAAATGGGAGTGGCCGGTGAAGTCACCAGCAAGACGGACAAGGCTCCCCGCAGAGCGCCCCCAAGTAGGAAGAGCATTCCGACCCAGACCCACTGGATGTTCCGGCTGACACGGATGATGTCGACTCCGGTGACATCGTCCAGCGCCAGGGAGGAAACATTCAGCCGGTGGCCAGTAGTGGAGTAGCGGACTATCCGCCTGTTGGTGAGCAAGAGCGTGGCACGGCCAGACTCCAGTTCGTCGGTCAGGCCCTCCTCGAGCTCGACCGCAACCTCCATAGACTCTCCGGGTAGCAGGCCCATGCCCACCTTCCTCAAAACATTTGAGACCATCAGGCCTCTTTCCTGTTGCATCACACCCTCCTGGTGTTATGTGCTATCGATCCGTGAAGATTGTTGGGGTGCAACCTAGACCCATAGCCAGGTAGCGCCCCGCACGGAACACGCGAGATACATCTAAACGAAGGGTGCAGGGGTTAAACCAAAGTTCGCGAGGATGTCGGCCTGCACGGTCACCGGGCGCGCTCCCCTGGGTGATCGCACCTAATGAGGTCTGTTATGACCGCAGCCAAATCTCCGTAACCCCATCGTGCCCGTCCGCCGCCAGCGGGCTTAAGGTCAAGTTAACGGTCTGCATAACCCTTGCGAATAGGTAATCAATGACAACGACTGAGAAACCTGCAATCCAAAAGGTTGGCGAATTTCTGGCGAAATCAGAGAGTGACGTAGTTGCGCTCCTTAAAGAAGGACGCCTCTTCCGTGCGATGATCGAT
>CAVOCN010000052.1:0-7752 GCA_963694205.1 Dehalococcoidia bacterium
TTCGTAGGGGGTAGGTACCCCCTGCCCCAGGGTTCCAGGGATGTTCCCTGGCAACAAGCAGGTTTGGGGGCAAGCCCCCAAAAAGTGATTCGGCAAACGACCCCAACCGAAAAGAACGCTACTCGACCGCGATGCTATCACCAGGGTGCACGGTCCCGTCGGTGACTATCTTGCCGAGAACGCCCCGTCGGCCCTGTAGCCCGGCGCGCAGGCCAGCTTTCACGGCGTCCATGTTGGCGCAGGGGTCGCAGTCGCCGGTAACTTCGACCACGGCGGTGCTGCCCAATCGCACCAGTTTGCCCGGCGTCAGGCCGGTGAGGTCGAGCCCGGTCGTGGTGACGTTCTCGCGAGTCACAGAGGAGTCGATGCCCATTTCGGCGAGGGTTTCGGCGTCCATCATCAGTACTTGCTTGTCGGGGGACCCGGCGCTGCCAGCGTGACGGTCGCCCTCGATGCCGTGACCCGCTTTGAAAATGGCCGCGTCCAACGCAACCATCGGCTCGCTTTTGACGGCCGAAATTTGCACCTGCACTACCGCTGCGTTCGCTTCGCCCATCGTCACGCCTCCTGCTTGCTGTTTTGGTTCGGGTCTGAAGTTAGATTACGGGACGGGTAAAGCGCCCACAACTCCAAGACGCGCGTAGCCAATCTTCCCCACAAAGGCGCTGGTGGCCTTATGATTACCGGCAACTTCCGAAGGGTCTGAGATATAGACATGGCCAATGCCGTAATACTGGGCGAGGGTAGCTACACATACAGGAACGACACCGACTGGGCGAAGCTGCCGAGCGGGATAGGCTGGCGGGAGATCGCCGGGGTCGCGATAGGGGCGGACCAGCGCGTATACGTCTTCGCCAGAGGCGAACACCCGATGATCGTGTTCGAGTCGGACGGCACGTTCGTTGAGACCTGGGGGCAGGGCATATGGGCCAACCCGCACGCCATTACGCCCGGTCCAGACAATACTTTCTACACCACCGACCACTTCGGGCACGCCGTGCGCCAGGTTACGGCCGACGGCGAAGTGCTGCTGACCATAGGCACGCCCGGAGTCGCTACGGGACTGCACAGCGGCGAGCCTTTCAACATGCCCACCGACGTGGCCGTAGACCCGGCGACGGGCGACCTGTTCATCTCCGACGGCTACAAAAACTCGTCGGTGCATCGCTTCTCTGCCGAGGGCGAGCACATTCTTAGCTGGGGCGGGCCCGGAGTCGACCCTGGGGAATTCTCCATACCTCACAACATCGACACCGACGCAGAAGGCTACGTTTACGTGGCCGACAGGGAAAACCACCGCATCCAGGTTTTCGACGGCAAGGGCAACTTCCAGACGCAGTACAACAACGTGCATAGGCCATGCACGCTGCGCATAGGCAACGACGGCCTCATGTACGTGGGCGAATTGGGCTTCGCGGGCCGTGTGGACAGGGAGGTGCCGAACATAGGCCCTCGCGTTTCCATACTCACCACATCTGGTGAGCGAGTGTCAAAGGTGGGCCATCTTGGCTTCGGCCTGGAGCCGGGCCAGATGATGGCGCCCCATGCCCTGGCAGTGGATGCGAAGGGAGACATCTATTTAGGCGAGGTCGCCGACACCGCAGGCAAGGGCTGGGTACCGGAAGACGCCGACATCCTCAGCTTTCGTAAATTGGTGAAGACGGTAGCGTAGCGGTAATTGCGAGGCGATGAGGCCGTGAGCCGAAGAGCCCTGAAGAGCCGGGCGAAGCCCGCGCGGGGGAGCCGATGAGCGATCAAGCGAAGAGCCCTAGAGCGAACCCCGTGAGCGGAGAATCACGCATACGCGCTCCCGAGACCGTCGCGGCTATGGCCGAGGCTGCCCGCGCGTTCGTGGCTACGCTCGACGTAGAGAAGCGCGAACGAGCCTTGTACCCCTTCGCCTCTGCCGAGCGGGAAAACTGGCACTACGTGCCCAGGCCGCGCAATGGGCTGGCCCGCAGAGACATGACCGACGCCCAGCTAGCTGCCTCTGAAGCCCTGATAAGAGCCAGCGCCAGCGAATCGGGCGCGAGCAAGGCGCTGGCCATAATGGACAACGAAACGCTGCTCGGCGACATAGAGCGCGCCGCCGGAACGCTGTGGCACGACCGCGACCCCGGCCTGTACATGTTCACGGTGTTCGGGGAGCCGGGCGAATCGGGGGAAGCCCCCTGGGGCTGGCGTGTGGAAGGCCACCACGTTTCGCTCAACTACGCGGTGTTCGGCGACGAGCTGGTGGCGGTGACGCCGTCGTTCCTCGGGGCCAACAGAGCAGAGGTTCTGCACGGCGCTCACAAGGGCCGCCGCATTCTCCCGGACGAAGAAGAACTGGGCCGGGCGCTGTTCACGTCTCTAGATGACTTACAGCGTAATCGCGCCGTCATTTACCCGAGCGCGCCGAGGGAGTTCTTCACTCGAAACTCGCGCCGCGTCGAGATCGCGAAGCCTCTCGGTTTCCCTGCTTCGCTGATGACTGGCGACCAGCGCGAGCGGCTCATGGCGCTGATTCGAATCTACGTAGACCGCAAGCCCCCCGACGTTGCGGCCCAGGCGCTGAGAAGCATCGAGGCCGACGGGGTGCAGAACATCGTCTTCGGCTGGGCGGGCAGTGTGCACCGCTTCCAACCGCACTACTACCGGCTGCACGGCCCGGCGTTCTACGCCGAGTACGACAACACCCAGGACAACGCCAATCACATCCATTCGGTGTGGCGCGACGTGCCAAATGACTTCGGCGCAGACATCCTCGCCGACCACTACGCGGCTTCGCACTAGGGGGCTTTTCTCCGCGCGCAGCGCGCTCTAGGGCTCTTCGGCTTACGCTTCATCGGCTGCTCCGCGCGGGCTTCGCCCGGCTCGTCAGGGCTCTTCGGCTGATGGCCTGCTCTCCGCCAGGCTCTAGGGCTCTTCGGCTGATGGCCTCATCGCTTCGCAATTAATTCCGAGTGCTCAATGCGTGCAGGAAGTGCGCTGCACGCGACACTCGCGCCGAACCCCGATTCAAACGTTCCCGGCCAAACAAGCCATCGGGGGTCCTAAGGGGGTGGGAACCCCATTTGTGGGGTTTGGGGGCCAGCCCCCAAAGATGCCAACGGAAACCACGTTTACGGAGTAAACATACGGTTTATGTTTACGACGTAATCCAGTTTTTGAAGAGGCATCGTTGGCAGGAAAAACACAGACCGACCCCAACCAAAAAAACGCCAGCCCCTATCGCGAGACCGCATCGTTGCGGCGGCGCTCGACGAGATTGAGAGCGGCGATGCGGGCGGCCTGAGCATGCGCGCGCTGGGCGAACGCCTGGGCGTCGAGGCGATGTCTCTATATCGCTATCTCCCGTCAAAAGCCGCGCTGCTCGACGCGGCCGTCGAGTCCGTCCTGGCAGGCGTCACGCCCCCCGACCCGGCAGACCCCGACTGGCGAGGGCAGGTGCTGGGTAGCGCCCGCAGCTTCCGGCAGGCCATTGCCGACCACCCGAGAATGGTGCCGCTCATACAAGCGCGTGGGCCGAAGCTGCCCAAGCTTGAAGCGGTTTGGCGGGCGAGCCATCTCGTGTGGGAGTCGGCCGGTGCGGACCCGTACACGGCCAACCAGTTGCAGCTTGCCGTCGGGGCCTACGTCATAGGCGCGCCCCTGTGGGAAGCGTCGTTAGACAGGGATACGGCAGACGAAGCGACCGACGAACCGGCAGTCGCCTTCGTCAGGACGGCGGAGAAGTTGCGGCGGGAACTCGCGTTCGAGCTGGGGCTGGGGCTGTTGCTCGACGGTATCGAGTCGGAACTAAAGCGCCGGGCACCAAAGCTAAAGTGCCAGGAGGCGGGGCCGGCGCCGACGCCTGTAGAGATGGCTAGTTAAGAAAAGCCCCCAGACTGGGTACGGGGGCGCAGGCAAGTATCGGAGCCCGACACGGGCTCCAACTAAGGACTGGGGAGCACGCCCTCGGGCTGGATGTAGGCGGCAGCTGGCCGTACGAAGCTGTCTATGATGCGGCCGTCTATGACGAACACATCCTCTGCCTTGGCCACTCCGCCGACGGAGATTCGGGCGTAGTAGTTGCCGTCGACCTTACGGATGAGCGACAGGAGCTGCGTCGGGGTCTGCACGCCGGGGCGCGGCTTCACCAGAACGGTGGCGTCGGGCGCGTCGAAGTCCAGGCCGATGATTTCTTCGGTCGTGGCGTAGTCGAACGACACCAGCGCCTGGAGCGCCTGCCACATGGACTGGAAGGTGAACGGGTCTACCGGCTGGGAGCCGGCTGAGGTCAGAAGCACGGGCTCCGGTGCGGACATGTCAATTGTGAAGGCCTCGAAGCCCTGTTCGCTACTACGGAAAGGGAAGCGGAACGTCACGGCCTCGAGTGAGTCGGACGACAGGGCGATGACCACGGGGTTGCGCCAGCCGTCGGGCTCGGGGTCGAACAGGATGCTCGGATAGCCGCAGTTTACGGCGTAAACGTCGTCGCTGTTGCCCCTGCGAATGAAGCACTGGTCGGTGTTGGGCGACCAGCTGCCGAGGGTGAAGCGTTCCTGTACGGCGGCGCCGAGGAAGAAGATGACCTCTACCCCCTGAGCCGCGTCCACGCCCATACGCTCGTGGTTCGCCCGGTTGGTGGCAACTAATTGGGCACCGTCGAAGTCGCCAATCACGTCCCACAGCGAGTTGAGCTTGGGGGTGAAGGCCGGGCGGTTGTTGATGGACCACTGGTCGCCGCTGCGTACCAGCCTGGCCTCAGTTGAAGACGTAGAGATAGAAACCGTGTCGATGAGGCCCCGTTCGATGGGCAGCAACCCGGACAGGGTTGTGTCACTCCCGCCAGGAGAGGCGAGGCGCACGATGACACCGACTATCGCCAGGGCGATGAGCGCGAGCAGGACGTAGCGAACCTGGTTGCCCTTCAAGCTTTGTCACTCCCGTCGTCGCCAAACTGGTCGCTAAAGGTCTGGCCACTCGCTTCATAGCGGCGCAGGGTGAACTGTCGCCTGCGCCAGAAGCGGAACGCTCCCATCAGCACCAGCAAGACGGGCACACCGGCAATGTTTACGTACTGGACGAGGTCCCGGTGGGTGTCGGAGGTGAAAGATAGCTCCCTGGCCGTCACGACCTTGGAGCGGATGGACGCCAGCGCATCTTCTTGCGCGAGCCAGTCGATCCAGTTCAGGGCGAGGACGATGTTGCCCTCGGTCCCGCGGGATATTTCATCGGTCGCCCACTCCGAGTTTCCGACTACGATTATTCGGTAGCTGGATTCGATATCGACGGCTATGTTGGCCCGGCCCGAAACGGCCACTGCCATAAGCTGCCTGCCTTGCTCAAGGCCCTCGGTCGGGTAGGCGGAAATGCTGTCCAGCGGCTGGATGTCACTGTGCTGGAAGAGCAGCACGCCCGCCCCGGTCGACTCGACAAGAGGGATGATGCTGTCGACGGTCAGAACGTCCGGCCGTTCGTCGAGTTCAATGGACGCCGCCCAGGGCAGCAGTATGGACTCGGTTTTCCCGGAGATGTCTAGCTCTGGCACGACGGGTGCTTTTATCCAGTACGGGTAGGGAAGAAACACCGAGCCGGTCGCGGTCGAGAACGACAGCGTTTCGTGGGCCTCTACGTCCAAGACGAGATTGGTGTGCACGAACACGCCGTAACGGGTGGTGAAGTCTACGAAGTTGTTTTCGTTGGTCCGCAAGGCGAATCGCTGGCGGTCGGGCACCGATGGGTCTACGAGAATGAGACCGCTGCCGCCACGGGCGAAGAACTGGTCTAGCTGGTCCATTTCCCCCTGGCTAACGGGTTCATTTGGCCCGGCGATGATGATGACGTCGATGCCGGTCAAGTCGAGGTTGCCCTCGGAGTCGGCCCTGACATCGAGCAGGTTGTACTGCTCGCCAAGCTGGAAGTCGAGGATGCGCAGTTCCGTGGCGCGGTCTTTCTCGCCGTGACCGGTGAGGAACCCGACGGTCTGCCTGTTACGCCGGACCATCTTGTTGGCCAGCGTGGCCACCCGGTACTCCAGCCCTTCGACCGAGTCGAGCACGCCGATGACTTCTCGCTGGTCTATGTAGCTCATCGTTAGGCCAAGAAAACCGATTTTGGTGAGGGACTCGTTTTGGCTCTGAATGTTGAACTGGACTGGCTGCACGCCGACGGCCGCCGCCTTTGCCCTGGCGTCGTCGTCCTTGTCGGGCTCGTGCTTGACCAGCCTGACCAGGTCAGAGGTCGCTTCCAGGTCCCGCAGGAAGTTCTCCACGTCCCGGGTCGCACCGGCTATCTGCACGGGCGGGTCGCTCGATGCGAAAAAGTTGATGGTGAGGATGTCGTCCAGGTCTTCGATGAGCTCTTTTGTTGCCGGGCTCAAGGTGAACAGCGAGTCGTCTGTCAGGTCCAACCTGCCCCCGATAGAGGAGCCGAACCAACCGGCGAGGACGCTGGCAAGCACGAGACCGGCGACGCCCAGGCGCAGGTTTTTGTAGAGCTGCGTGCGGTGACTAAGCGTCCGGCCCCGCAGCATGAGGTAGGCACCGGACAGGAACAGGACGCTTATGGCGACGAAGTAGATGATGTCCCGCAGGTCGATGACACCGCGGGCGACGTTGCCGAAGTGCGTGTACGGGCTCAGGTCTTCTAACAGCACCGCCGCCGAAGACGGCAGCGTTAGCGTCAGGAACGACAGGCCGATGATGATGAGCACGGCGTTGATGAACAGCGCCAGCATGAAGGCGACTATCTGGTTTTGGGTCAGCGACGAGGTGAACAGGCCCGTCCCCACGAACACTGCCGAGAGGAATATTGCCCCTATGTACTGGGACGCGGACGCACCGGCATCGATGTCGCCAGCGGTCGACATGAGTATGGGTATGCCGATGGTGAGTACGATGCCCACGCTCACGAACACCAGCCCGGCGGCGAACTTGGCACCAAGCACGGTCCACGTCCGCAGAGGCTGGGTCAGCAGCAGTTCGAGCGTGCCGTCGCGCTGCTCTTCAGACAGCAGGCGCATGGTGGCGGCTGGCACGAAGATGGCCAGCACGAAGGGCATTACCTCGAACAGGACGCGCAGTGAGGCCTCGTTTTGGGTAATGGTGTCTCTAAAGTGGAACCAAGAAACGACCGCCACGAATATGACGAGCAGGATGTAGCCCGTGGGCTGGTCGAAGTAGCCTTTAAGGTCCTTACGCAGCAGGGCCATAAAGGTGCGCGAGTGGTTGCGCATGTAGTCGAGCGCGGTCGTCATTCGGACCCAGACCCTGACTCGGCTTCTGGCCCAGATTCTGACTCAGCAGCCTCTTCGCGGCCGAGCGTCAGAGCGTGGAACACGTCTGCCAGCTTGGCTTCGGACTCGCGCAGTTCCCACAGCACCCAGCCGCGCTCTTTGGCCAGGTTGAACACGTCTGGCCGGGGGTCGGCGTTGCCGGAGAACGACAGCAAGAAATGCTTGCGGTCGCCGATGTCTTCTTCACGGTGAAGCTCGGTCAGGTTGGCCATTTTGCCCAGGCTTTTTTCTACATCGCGTCCCTGCACCTCAATGGAGATGGTGCGGGAGCCACGAACTCGCTGGGAAATGGCTGACACCGGGTCGTCGGCGATGAGCTTGCCCCGGTTGATGACCAGCAGCCGGTCGCACGTGCCCTCTATTTCGCCCAACACGTGAGTGCTGAGCAGCACGGTGCGGTCCTCTCCAAGAGACCGGATGAGGTCGCGCATGGAGATTCGCTGGTTGGGGTCGAGGCCCTCGGTGGGCTCGTCCATTATTAGTATTTCTGG
>CAVOCN010000053.1:0-7606 GCA_963694205.1 Dehalococcoidia bacterium
GTGGGCCTACCTGCTCAAGCAGAGTGTGCCCGACATGTCCACGGTGATTAGGGCGATACAGGGGACGATGATGGGCATGATGGTGCTGGACCCCGCCGTGGTTTCCGGCCTGAGCCCACGTAGGAACACGTCTATTTCCCGGCTAACGCCAAGGCAGTTGGACGTACTGGAGCTTATTGCCCAGGGCTTCAACAACGCCGCCGTAGCCGGGGCGCTGACGCTTACGGAAAAGTCGGTCGAGACGTACATAAACGCCATTTACCAGGAGCTTGGACTGTCGGGCGAGCCGGGGCAGCACGCCAGGGTGATGTCTACGCTGCGGTTCCTCGACGAGTCGGTCACGAGCTAGCGCTTACTCACTCACCCAACTGGCCGGGCAATATGGCAGCCGGGCAATATGGTGTCTCCACCATGTGAGGCCCAACGGGCGCGACCCTACTATTACGCAATGGCGAAAGCTGATGGACAAGACGCGCCCGCTGAATACTCGGTCCTGATAGTGGACGACGAGCCGGAGTTTCGGTCTTGGCTGCGTCAAAACCTGGAAGGTTCGTCGCTAATGCGTGTCGTGGGAGAGGCGTCTAATGCCACCGATGCGCTGGACTTAGTGAGCAGCGAACAACCACAGGTTGTGGTGGCCGACGTGCACATGCCAGGCCAGGACGGCTTCGACCTGGCCCGGTCGATTAGGCAAGCGAACCCGGAGGTTCGGGTGGTGCTTGTAAGCTCCCGGTCTGAGGCCGCCTACACACGTGTCGCCGAGCAAGAACAGGCGCTGTTTCTTCCCAAGTTGGGCCTGTCGGCGACCGCTATTCTGTCGGCGTTGGCAGGGGGAACCGGGCGCTAACTCGCGTCCCGTCGCCCGGCCGTGACTCGATCGAGCACGACCCGCCGTTTACCTCGGCGAAGTCTCGCATTACGGCCAGCCCGATGCTGTCGCCGGTAGCAGCCGTGTCGAACCCTCTGCCGTTGTCTTCGACCCAGAGCGTTAGCGTGTCGCCCTCTCTGGCCAGGGTTATGTGTACTTCGGTGGCAACGGAGTGCTTGAGAATGTTGGTCACCGCCTCCTCTGCGACCCGGTAGCAACTCAGCCGCACGTCGTACGGAATGTAGTTCCGGTCGGAGCGCTCGGCACGTTCCAACCTTTGGTCGAGTTCCAGGGTGAGGGCCTTGGCTGGCTCCACCGACTCGGCCACGGTCTGGACAGCGGGGATGAGACCGCGCCGCAGGATGGCCGGGTAGAGCTGGTGGCTCATGGGCCGCAGATCGTTGTCGATCAGGTCGATGACTATTTTCGAAAGATCTGAGAGTTCGCTTTCTGTCGCCCCGGCTGCAGCCAGTTCGACGAGGCGATTGGCAACCACGATCATCCGATTCTGCACGGTCCCGTGAAGCTGTTGGGCTATGTCTCGCCGTAGAGACTCCTGTGCCTGAACCATCCTGCGGCGGGAGGCGACCAGTTCGCCTGCGCGGGCGTCTGCCGCGACCTGGCGCACCAACGCACCTTGTGCTCGTTGATGCTCGGTTACGTCTCGCAAGATTGCGGTGAAGATGGTTCTGCCGCCGAGAGGGAAGCTGCTGGTGGACATCTCTACTGGAAACTCCGAACCGTCGGTGCGAACCCCTGACAGGGGACGCCAGGGAGAGTGCACCAGCGCCCGGGCGCTGTCCGGGCCAGACGTCGGTCCGGTTTCGTCGTCATGGACGAATTTGAGATGACCGAAAAGGCTGTTGCCCTCCATGCCGCCGTGCCCCAAACCAAACATATCATCAGCGGCCGCGTTGGCCGACTCAACTATTCCCAGTTCGTCGTAGGTGACTATGCCCTCGGCGGCGGCGGCGGCGAGGGACCGCAGGCGTTCATCGCTTCTTCTAACGGCGTCTTCGGCCTCCCTGAACCGGTCGTAGAGCAGGGAGTTAGCGACTGCCCCGGCGACCTGATTGCCCACCGCTCGTAGCAGCCTCAGCTGTTCGGCACCGAAAGTTCTGCCCTGCGTCGCGGCGACCGACAACGCTCCAATAACCGCGTCCCTGGCCACCAGCGGCACCGCTGCTACGGCCGAAATGCCGTCGTTTCTGGCCGCTATCGCTGGAGGCAAACCGTAGTAAGGCCGTGTAGCGTCTGTCAGGTCCCAGGCAGCCGGTTCCATGGACTCGACGGACTCGTCGTCTATTGTCCCGTCCAGTGGGACGACCGAGTTTGTGGCCCAGGCTTCGTTACTCATAACGACTCCCGAGGAATAGGCGATGGTCAGGGTGCGGCGCTCGTGATCGACCAGGTTAATGGTCACTCTGTCCGCGTCGACGACGCTGCGAACCTCTCGGCCAAATTGGGAAAACACCTCATTAATGTTCAGGGACGAGGAGATTGTTCGGCCGATGGCGGAGACGGCTGCAATCTCCCTGGTCTGAGCTTCTAGCACTTTTTTCAACTGGGCATTCGCCACCGGGGGCGCAATGAGGTTGGCCAGCTTTTCAAAAAGGTCTTCAGCGTCACTGCCATAAGCGGCCTCGGACCTCGACCCTACCGAGATGACCCCCAAGACGCGGTCCTCGACGATGAGCGGCGCGGCCATCATCGACCGGATGCCCTCTCGGTACGCTACGAGGTTTCCCGGCATTTCGGCCGCAACCTGGGCCTCGCTCTCGAATAGGAAAGTCACGGGGCCGCGCAGGGCCAGGCACCGCTCTTCTATGAAGCCCTCGGAGGGGAACTCGAACCCCCTGGACCACGGGCCGACCTGGGTACCGGTGAAGAACTCCACGAAGTTGGTTCCCCGCTCGGCGTTGGGCACAGTGATGGCCAGCCGGTCGAAGTTGATGAGGCGCCCGAGCTGGTCTGCGAAGCGCCGGTAGACCACGTCGACTTCGCCGGGGGCACCGACGGCGTGGCCGATTTCGGCGACAATGGCGTTCTCTTCGGCCGCACGCCGATAGCGCTCCAAGGCCAAGTCGTCTGACAGGTGGTCCGGAGTCGAACTTTCAGGCAAGGGGGCTCTCCCAAACACGCCAAACACACGGGGTTGACTGGGTAAACGGCGAAAGTAGGCCTTGAAACGACTCCCCTGAGGGGCAGCCGTGCCGTAGGGTGAGAACGATATTGGGCATTGCTAGAGGCTTCGTTTCATTGGGGGCCTCGCTTACGTACTTACGCCCTTGCCCAAGCATGCCAAACCCGCCCTTTCCAAGACACGGAGGTATGATAGCCAATGACCACTCTCAAACCCGTGGTCAACGGGAGAAATCGACCGTCCCGATCTATGTCTTCAGCCAAACCCGTCTCCATTAGAAACGAGCCGCCTTCCCGGCGAAAACGGCCCGACTGGCACGAATACTACCTCGGGATCGCCCTTGCCGTGCGGCAGCGGGCTAACTGCCAGGGCTCTAGAATTGGCGCGCTGCTCGTGCGCGACAACCGGATTCTCACCACTGGCTACAACGGCACCCCCCAGGACATGCTCAACTGCGATGAGGGCGGCTGCGAGCGCTGTTCGCACCGCGAGCGCTATCGCTCTGGGCAGGCATATGACGTGTGCATTTGCGTGCACGCCGAACAGAACGCCCTTCTCACCGCTGCCCGTTTCGGCATTTCCGTCGAAGGGGCGGACATGTACACGACGTTGCAACCATGCTTCGGGTGCACGAAGGAGTTGCTGCAAGCGAAGGTTCGGACGGTCTACTACGCACAGGAGTGGTCGCCCGCCGACGAGTCGCTGCGGCCGGAGTTAAAGAAACTGCACGGCCGCTTCCCCAAGGGGATGAAGAAAGTCGCCGTTGACGACCCGGACCTGGACTGGGCGCTACCCTGGCTCGCGTCCGACGGTCACGAGGACACGGGCCACTCGTCCTAGTGTTACGGGGCTAGACGGGTTCGGCGAGCCGGACCCGCAATAAGATATAATCCCCCCACGGCTGTCTACAGCCGCTGCTGGGTTACTCCATGGCTATGTACTTCGTGCGTTTCGTGCTCTTGTGTTCGGACGCCGTCAACGACTTCATGTATAAGAACTGCCCCTATGTGGCCGGGGCTATCGCTTTTTATACGATGTTTTCCATGTTCCCGTTGTTTTTGGCCGTCGTTTCTATACTCGGCTTCGTACTTGGACCAGAGGCGGAACAGGCCGAACTTGTTACGGAGATTGCGGAGGTCATTCCCGTCTCCCACGACTTCATCGCCAGCACCCTGGACGGAATTGTCAGCGCTCGTAAAATCACCGGTGTAGCGGCCATAGTGGGCCTGGTCTGGGCGTCGATGGCGGCGTTCGGGGCTATTCGCAAGGGCATCAACGCCGCCTGGGGTATCCGCAAGACCAGGCCGTTCCTGAAAGAGCGATTCATGGACATTAGCCTCGTCGCCGGGGCGGCGCTGCTGGTGATTCTCCTGCTCTTCGTCACGCCGGTGTTCGGTGTATTGCGAGAGCTGAGCGCCATAGTCGTGCCCAACTCGTTCCTGCAAAACGAACTGCTGTGGGACATAGCGACGAATCTGTTTTCGCCCATCATTTCGTTTGTCATTTTTACAATGCTTTACTACTTCATCCCCAACCAGAATGTTCGGTTCGCGGACGTCTGGCCCACCGCGCTGGCCATAGCGGTCGCGTTCTGGGGGGTGAACCAGGGCTTCGTCTTCTACGTACAGACCTTCCCTGTGCACAATGCTGTGTATGGACCTGTTGGGGCGATTCTGGCGCTGCTCACCTGGGTGTACATATCGTCGATTACCATGCTGTTCGGAGCGCTGCTTTGCTCTCGATACACCGGTTACATGGAGCGCTACGGGAACGCGGACGGCACCGAAAAGCGAGGGTTGGGCCTTGTGCTGTCGGCGGGGTTCCGTGTTCGTATCCGCAACGTTCGTGATCCTTCAGCCCCGTTCGCGGCCTAGGGTGACGCCCAGCGGGCGGGCCGCTGTCGGCCTGGTGGCGCTGACGCTGACGCTCCTGGTTGCGGCGTGTGCTCGGGAGACCGTCACACCTGCTGCCACCCCGACCCAAGTAGCGGCCACCCAGCTAGCGGCCACCCAACTGGCGACCGCTGGGACGCTGTTCGGTAGCGAACTGCCGTCAATTGCAGAGTTAGTAGAGAGAGTACGCCCGAGCGTGGTGTCGATAACAACCGAGGCGGTGCGAAGAGGTCTGTTCAGGGACTTCACCGACGAAGGGGCCGGGAGCGGCGTAATAATCAGGCCAGACGGCCTAATTGCCACCAACTCTCACGTGGTCAACGGCTTCGAAGGCATTCAGGTTCACCTGGACGACGGCCGTACGTTCGATGCCGAAGTGGTGGGGATGGACCTCATAAGCGACCTCGCCGTGCTGCGCATTGACGCCGACGACCTGCCGTATCTGACGCCTGCCGGGTCCGATTTGCTACGGGTTGGAGACTGGGTAGTAGCCGTGGGCAATGCGGCCGCTTTGCGAGGCGGCCCGACTGTGACGCTAGGGATTGTCAGCGGTCGCGACCGGACGATTACGACGGAACTGGGCCAGCTGTTCGATCTTATTCAGACAGACGCCGCCATCAACGCGGGTAACAGTGGCGGCCCGCTGATAGACCTCAATGGCAACGTGGTCGGGATCAACACGGCGATGCTCAGGCAGGCGCAGGGCATTGGGTTCGCGGTCAGCTCGGAGGTGGCGACGCCCATACTCGACGCGCTCATACAAGACGGCACCTACGTCAGGCCGCTCATAGGCCTCACCGGCGAAGATGTGATCCCCGCGCTCGACCTTGCGGTGACCGAAGGCGTGCTGGTGACCCGCATGTCACGGGACGGCCCCGCATTCGTCGCGGGAATCCGCGTCGGGGACATCATCACCGCCCTGGCAGACACGCCGACGCCGGACATGCCCGCTTTCCTCAGCACGCTATGGAGTTTCAGCCCCGGCGACCGGATAGACGTGGCCTACCTGAGTGATGGCACCGCACGCATGACGACGTTGACTCTGGCCAAACGGCCTTAGCCGGCCCTAACCGGGCCGAATCGGCCCAAGTCGGAGACCTATGGCCTCTAGTCCAGGCCCTCAGTCCAAATCGGATAGCCTGGGCACGATCTCCTTGGCGATCATCTCGTGCGAGTTGCGCCAGACCTCTTTGGGGTTCCACTCGTGGCCGGTGGTGACGAGCACCCCGAAGCCGCCCACGTCGTGGTGGAGTTTGCGTAACTTGGCTTCTACCTCGTCGGGGCCGCCAACTATCCAGATATTGTCCACCAGATATTCGGGCGTTACGTCCCGGTCGGGCATGTTGGGGTCGATTTTTAGCTGTTGCAGCCGTCCAGGCACTTTACCGAGCACCGGCAAGAAGTAGCCCTCGAACGCCTTGGCCATTGAGCCTTCCAATGCCAATTTACGGGCCTCTTTTGCCGTGTCGGCAACGAAGACGTCGCGGGCGACGCGCCAGGTCGCCCGGTCGGGCGGCTCCCGGCCAGCCTCTTGAGCACCTTTTTCCACCGAATCCCACTGCTGCCTCACCCCGTCGGTGGGCAGGAAGTTGATGGATATGGGGATCCACCCTCGTTGACCCGCTATTTCGAGCGTTTTGGAGTCGGGCCGAGAACCCGCGACCGCGACCGGCGGGTGAGGTTTTTGGTACGGCTTTGCGTGGAACTGCATGCCGATGTCGGCCATGGGCTCTGTGATGGTGAAGTCCCAGAACTCGTTTTTGTAGCGGCCGGGCTTGGGGTCGTCCCAAAGCTGCAGCACCATGTCTATTGCCAATCGTGCTTTCTCGCGATAGGCACCCTGCGAGGGGTCGAACCCGGCAGCGACTATGTCGCCGGGGAAGCCGCAAGGGCCGACGCCCCACATGAACCGGCCCTTGAGCATCTGGTCTAGCTGCGCAATACGGTTAGCGAGATAGAACGGGTGGTGGCTGGGCATGCAGGACACGCCCGTGCAGAGCTTCATGTTGCGGGTCTCGGGGATCAGCCGGGCCATCATCAGGTCGGGGGCCGGGATGTTCTCCCATGCAGACGTGTAGTGCTCGCCCAGCCACGTCTCTGCGTAGCCCAACTCGTCGAGAGTAGCCAGCCGCTCGATGTCCATATCGAGCGTCTCGCTCCAAGCAGCCGCCCCCGGAGGGTGCAGGGGCATTGTGAAGTCGCCTAGTTGCATGTTTGGTCCTGTTCGGTCGCTGTGTTTCAGCCAGTATTAGGTACTGGCGATATTAGTTGAGATCGGCCAGTTGGGGCATGACCTCGTTGGCGAGCAGTTCCATTGAGTACTGCCAGTTGTCCTTTGGGTTCCACTCGTGGCCCATGGCCAGCAGCGTGCCAAAGCCTCCGACCTCTTGATGCAACGCCCGAATCTTGGTCGCAACATCGTCGACGCTGCCGACTATCCAGATGTTGTCCAGCAGGTACTCGATGGTGACTTCTTCGTCGGTCATCTCCGGGTTCGTCTTCATTAGTTTGAAGAGGTTGTGGCGCGAGAAGGAGTGGAAGAAATAGTCCTGGAAGTCGCGGGCCATGGTGCTCGCCAGGGCCTTTTCCCGTGCCTCTTTGGTCGTGTCTGCAACGAAGACCTCTCTTGCTATGCGCCAGTTGGCTCTATCGGCCGTACGGCCGGTTCGAGCTGCGCCCTCTTCAACGGCGTCCCAGTGGGAC
>CAVOCN010000054.1:0-7585 GCA_963694205.1 Dehalococcoidia bacterium
GCACGACGTCTACGAGACCTTCCCGTCGTTCCTGGTGGTACTTGCCACAGCCCCCACTGTTTCGGGCAAGGCCGCGGTAATCGGCGGTTCCAGCGTCACAATCGTGCCGGAGGTCGCGGACACGGCTACACCGGTGCCCGGCGTTGGTACGACAGGGCTGGTAGCGCTGGCGGTCGCGATGGTGGTCGCAGGGTCTATCTACTACCGCAGGCGGGCTGCCAAGCAGTTTTAACCCACTGAACCGGGCCCCCCTGAGGGACGCCTAACAATCACGAGACGCTTAACCGCCGATGGCTCTAAAAGCCATCGGCGGTTGTCGTTACGGTGTTCGCGCTCGCTTCACCGCAGGTCTTTTTGCATCTGGACCATCTCGACGCCGTAGTCTTTTTCGCGGTACTCACGAATTTTGCGCCAGCCCTTGCTCAGGTAAAAGGCGTTGGCCGCGTCGTTGTCCCGGAAGCTTTCCAGGTTCAGCAGGTCGAAGCTTTCGGAAAGTCGCCGCTCTAAGTGGGCTAGCATCCGCGTACCGAGGCCGAGGCGATGAAACCGCTCATCTATGACGAGCAGGTCGACCTGGTTGCCGGTGTCGACGCCATAACCTGCAATCTTGTCGCCGAAGATAACGACCGACCCTCTTTCGACGGTCTCGGCCGTAAAGGTTTCGACCGCGCCGCTGCCTATGTAGGCTTCGACCGCGTCCACGCCGAGGAACCCGGAGTAGCTGGTGCGGATTGTGCGCCGCAGTAGCTCGTTTAAGGCGTCCGAATCCGGTGTTGCCGAAGCCCGGATCTGTGGCTTCAACTCATCCGTCATCTACCGATTACTCCCCGTCGGGCGCGGGCCTGACATCGGGCTGGACGGTGACGCCGTCGGTACCCTGGAACAGCTCCCACGGTCGGTGCGCCTCAACGAAGCCCTTTGCCTCGTCCATTGAGGCGATGTCCTTCGCAGAACGGCCCGGGTCGTAGCTAACGGTCTTGGCGAAGGCGTCGAAGCCTCGCTTGGTCTCTCGTACTCCGCCTACCTCGGCAACGCCTTCGTCGTCCAGGTCGAGCAGCAGTCGCTGCCCTCTTCGTTTTTCCTGCCAGTAGAGCTCCAAGTGGCTCTCCTCTCTTCTATTATTGTTCTTTTCATTGCCTATGCTAACGGGTTGGCGTGCGGGGAAAGTAACGAAGGGGCCTAGATCGGCACCACCTCGAAGCTGACGCCGTAGTCTGCGCCTATGGCCGCACCCATTCCGGCCAGCGACATGGTGACGAACGTCTCTGGGTCGAAGTCGTTGCCCAGGCCTTCTATGTACAGCGCGTGGGCCTGGAGGGACTCGACGCCCTTTCCCTCGTACCCGGTCACGTCTACTGCATGGGTGGGCAGGTGGGAGCCCGGCATCATTACCTGCTTTACGCCGTTCCAGGGCTGGGCGCCTTCTCCCTCTCCCTCATCTAATGGCTCGGTAAAGATCCAGCGATTGCCCGCGTCGCGTGCCGCATCGAGAGCGGCCAGTCCCACGTTGCGGTGATCGGCCATGTTCAGCGGTCCGCCCGGCCCACCCCAGTTCAGGTGGAAGTTGTTGGTGACTATGGCCTCGGGTCGGAACTTGCGAACAGCCCGGGCGATGTCTCGCCGCAGGTTCAGGTTGTACTCGACTATTCCGTCGGTGTAGTCGAAGAACTCCACGTCGTACACCCCGCAGACGGCGGCGCTGGCGCGCTGCTCGGCTTCTCGTGCCACTCCCGCCTCGGGGGGCGACATGCCGTCGATTCCTGCCTCGCCCCTGGTGATGAGTAAATACGCCACGCGTTTGCCCATAGCGGTCCACCGGGCGATGGCGGCGGCGGCACCGTACTCGAGGTCGTCGGGATGGGCCACCACAGCCAGGACGCTGTCGAAGCTCTCGTCGAGGGGGGCAATGTTGTTTTCGCCGGTCATCAAGTCTCCTTCTATCTATTGCCCATGTACGCACGCTGGCGCTCATGCACACAGGCAGGCCTACAGGCGTACACAGGTTATCCGAAGCGATTGGGGTTCTGGGCTATCATGGCGGCCGTAAGGAGCGTTTCTCATGAGTGGACTGTGGCCTCACGACACCCGGTGCGTGGTGGTACTGGGTTTCGATATTGACGGGCAGGCGGGCGCCATTTACGGCTTCCCGGAAACGGCCGCGCTGCCAGGCACCATGTCTCAGCGCGAGTATGGCCCGTCGGTGGGGACGGCGAGGATACTGGACGTGCTGGAGCGGTATGGTCTCAAGTCCACGTTCTTCGTGCCCGCCTTCGTCGCCGAAACGCACGAAGACATGGTGCGGGACATAGTCGACCGGGGCCACGAGGTTGGTCACCACGGCTACATGCACGAGCCGCCGTCCACCCTCACCCGCGATCAAGAGGCGCGCATGCTCGACCGATCTTCGGCCGTATTGGAGCGACTTACTGGCGCGGCCCCGACGGGCTACCGTTCGCCGCTGTGGGACCTGTCGCCGCACTCCGTTGACCTGTTAATAGAGCGCGGCTTCACGTACGACTCCAGCCTGTTCGGCGACGACGCGCCTTACTGGATCGAGACGCCCAAGGGTAAGCTCGCAGAAATTCCCGTTCACTGGGAGTTGGACGACTACCCGTTCTTCGAGTTCTCACCGGCCATGGGAGTGATGCCCGTTGCCGCCAGCCCGGACCAGGTCTTTGATGTGTGGTCGGCGGCGTTTGACGGGCTTTACCGGCGCAAGCGCACCTTCGTGCTGGCCATGCACCCGTTCGTCATTGGCAGGCCCGGTCGCCTGCGCATGCTGGAGCGGCTGATCCGCTATATGAAGGGCTTCCCCGGTGTGCAGTTCGCTACTTGCGATGAACTGGCGGCGATGACGGGTCCAGACTTTCGTACGGTCAGCGAGACCGTGGTGAAACTGCCGAAAGACTGGGACCTGCGGGTCAGCTAGGCTTCATTCACCCAGGCTTTATTCACCCACTATCGGCGGCTCGCCCGAACCTCGGCGGATGACCAGCCTCGGTCTGGTGGTGTTCGGTAGAGACAGCGACGGCATGCTCAGGTTGCCGAGGACCGACACAAGCTCGGTTCGGACACGACTCAGTCGCCAGAAAATTAGCGCCACCGATATCGACAGGGCGACCGACCCGCCGTAGAAACCAATCAGCGCCACCCATTTGAAAATGGCCCAGTCGGTGCCCTCTTGGACCCCTCTGAATTCCGGCACAATGCCGCCGACCGTAACGAAACCTGCGGCGGCGATAATGCCCAGCCGGGCCGCCCAGGCCAGCAACCCCTGGCCGTCAGCGTCTCTAAGCGATGCGATAAGCGTCGCGCCCGCTATGAAGGCTCCTAGTAGAGCGAGTAAGTACGGCGAGAGCGCACCGACCTCGTCCGGGGAGGCGTTGGCGTACGTGGAAAACCAAAAGACAAGGCCAACGAACGCGAATGCGGTCGCGGTCAGGCCCGCCAACAGCGCGACAAAGTCGGCTGTGAGGGCGAGGTAGCCTCCGATCGAGGTGGAGGGCGAATCGGTGCCGGGTGTGGATTCCTGCATACCTGTCCGATCCTGCCATGAGGGTCGGATGCGCTATTTTTCCACATGCGTCAGTCGTCTTCCAAGGGAAAATCGTACCGTCGCTGCGTCAATAGACAAATTGACGGCCCGAAAATCCCCACATAAGATCGTGGCTCTTTAGCTATAAAGGCGTGTACACATGACCAATTCACTTAACCAAAACAAGACAGCCAGCGGACAGGTTCAGACCGTGCTTGGTCCGGTCGCACCCGACTCGCTCGGCCCTACCTCCATGCACGAGCACCTGCTCCTGAGCCTGGACTGCTACTTCGCTGTCCCGGAAGAGGCGTCGGAGCGTTCGTACATCGACCGACCTATGTCGATCGACCTCCTGGGCGGACTGGCTGGCCGGTGGAACCACCACCGCGACTCGATGAACCTCATTGATGAGCGAGTCGCTATCGAAGAGGCGACCGAGTGGCGACTGGAAGGCGGCGGGACCATCGTCGATGCGACATCCCTCGGCATTGGTCGCGACCCGTTGGCGCTGACCCGCATTTCGCGGGCCACCGGGCTGAACGTGGTCATGGGAGCGGGCTACTACGTGCCCACCTCGCACCCCGCCGACATGGACGATATTTCTGAAGACGACATCGTCGAACGCATCGTGCGCGACGTAACGCAGGGGGTTGGCGACACGGGCGTTAGGAGTGGCATCATCGGCGAGATTGGCTGCGTGTACCCGCTTCCGCCCAATGTAATCAAGACCGTGCGGGCGGCTGGCCGTGCCCAGGCCCTGACCGGCGCGCCCATTCTTATTCATCCTGGTCACAAGCAGACGGCTCCTGCAGAGATACTGGAAATTCTCGTCAAAAATGGTGCCACGCCTGGCAACGTCGTTCTCGGCCACCTCGATGTGCGCATCGCCGACAACGCCATACTGGCCGACCTTGCCCAGGCCGGGACCTTTCTGGAGTTCGACACCTTCGGCCTGGAAGAGGGGGCGTACGGAGGAGACCCGACCGCCGTGCCCATGCCCAGTGACGCGCAAAAACTCGACATGGTCGAGTTCCTCGTCGGACTCGGGCATGCAGATCAGGTCGTCATGGCGCACGACGTGTGCCACCGCTGGCGCTTCGGCCGGTTCGGAGGCAACGGCTACGGCCACATCCTCACCAACATGGTGCCGAGAATGCGGGCCCGCGGATTCAGCAGTGAAGATATCGACACCATTCTTGTGAAAAATCCGGCCCGCGCCCTGGCCTTCGCGTAGAGATGAATATGCCCAACAACATCAATGACACAGACCTGAAGGGCGCACTGCCCGACGTCAGTTCCGACGTGACGGTGAGCGGCCTGACGGGCCAGGTGACCATCACCCGTGACGGGCACGGCATCCCCCATGTCAGCGCTGCGAACGCGCCAGACGCGTTCTTCGGGCAGGGCTTCGCCGCAGCACAGGACCGGCTCTGGCACATGGATTACGACCGCATGAAAGCCTACGGCCGCTGGTCTGAATATGCCGGGCAGCCGGGCGTTGAGAGCGACCTGCTCATGCGTCGGTTACAGGTGCACGCCTCGGTAGTGCGCGACTACCACGAACTGGGCGACGCGGCCGTGGAAATGCTCGACGCATACGCGGCCGGTGTAAATGCGTTTATTCGGTCCACCAACGCATTGCCGCTGGAATACGGCCTGGTAGACGTCGAGCCGGAGAAGTGGCGCCCGTGGGACTGCCTGGCCGTGTACTTCGTGCGCCACGTAATGATGGGCGGCTTCGAGGGCAAGCTGTGGCGAGCGCAGCTAGTTAACGCCCTGGGCGTAGAAAGAGCGGCGGAGCTATACAAGAGTTACCAGCCCGGTCATCTGCTGCTGGTGCCGCCGGGTACCCCGTTCGCCGGTGAGTACGCCGACGGTGCAGCGCTGTTTCGCGAACTCGCCGACACCGTCGCGCACCTTACCGACCCCGACGCGGGCTCCAATAGCTGGGCGCTGACGCCAGAACGGACGACCACGGGCGCGCCGCTCATGGCGGGCGACCCGCACCGGGGCCTCGACGTGCCCAACGTCTATTACCAGAACCACGTCACCTGCCCCGACTTCGACGTCATCGGCATGTCTTTCCCCGGTTGTCCCGGCTTCCCCCATTTCGGGCACAACGACCGCGTGGCCTGGTGCGTCACCCACGCCATGGCCGACTACCAGGACCTGTACATCGAGCGCTTCAACCCGGAGAACGCCTTCGAATATGAAATGGCCGGTGAGTGGAAACCCGCTCAGGTCGTAACTGAGACGGTTCACGTGCGCGGCGAAGCGGACATCAACATTGAGGTGGTCGCGACCGAGCACGGCCCCGTCGTGGCTGGAGACCGGCGTACCGGTACGGCGCTGACGCTGAAGTACACGGCGCAGGATGGACCGAACCCGTTCGCCAACGCGTTATTGGACATGATGACGGTGGGTTCAGTAGATGCCATGGACGAGGCCATGCGGCCCTGGGTAGACCCGTGCAACAACTTCATGTTCGTCGACGTCGATGGCGGCGTGCGGTACCTGAACCGGGGCCGTATGCCCATTCGGCCGGACGCCAACTTCTGGCTGCCGGTGCCGGGCTGGACCGGCGAGTACGAGTGGCAGGGGTCCATAGCCCACGAAGATTTGCCTCGGGTCACCGACCCCGAGGAAGGCGTTATCGTCACGGCGAACCAGAAGATCGTCGGCCCCGAGTTCCCCTATATGTTGTCGCTGGACTATGCGCCTGGCTACAGGGCTAGCCGTATCTACGACCGACTGTCCGCTCAGGCCAAATTCAGCGCAGCAGAGGCCGGCGCAGTTCACGCCGAGCGCTACTCGGTACCGGCGACGGTGTACTGCGAAATGATGAAGCGCGTCGCACCCGGCAGCGACCGGTTCGAGGCCGCACGGGCGATTCTGACGGCCTGGGACGGGTCGATGGAGCGCGACGGTGTTGCCCCTACGGTCTACTCGGCCATGCGGCTGCAACTGAACCGGCGGCTGGCCGAGCACTGTCTTGGTTCGCTCGCTGCTGAGGCTATTGCCGCAGCTGGTCGAGGCATACCGGCACACCTGCGCCAATTGGAGGCGCTGTTCGTGGCCCACGCTGCCGTCGACGACACGTCGCTTTTGCCCGACGGCCTGGACTGGCTGACGGCGCTGGGCGACGCACTGACAGAGGGCGTTGAATACCTGACAGGGCGCCTGGGCGATGACATGTCGGACTGGGTGTGGGGCAGCGTTCACGGCACCAAGCCGGTGCACACGCTGTCGCCATCGTTCCCCGAACTGGCCGCGCAGCTGGACCCGCCAAGCGTCGCGATGGGCGGGGACGGCGATACCCCGCAGGCGGGCTTTTTCGCCCCCGGTGAGCCGTTCACGATGATGTCTATGTCGGTTGCCCGCTACCTGTTCGACCCGTCTGATTGGGACGCTTCCCGCTGGATCGTGCCGCTTGGGGCCTCCGGACACCCCGGTAGCCCGCACTATGCGGACCAATTGCCGAACTGGGCCGACATCGAAATGCTGCCCATGACCTATAGCGCTGACGCCGTGCGTGCCGCCGCCCGAACCACTCAGACCCTGAACCCGAGCTAGAGGCCCCACAAATGACCGAAAGCTATCAAGGCTCGCCCCAGAACTACGGTGTCCACTGCGACACCGACGTGATGATCCCTTCCAGGGACGGCGTGGGGCTGGCGACCGACATATACATGCCCGCTTTGGCAGGCAAGGCCTCGCCTGGCCCGTTCCCGACGCTGCTCGAACGCACGCCGTACAACAAGGCGTCGGCGGACAACGTGGCCAAGGGCAAGTACTTTGCCCGCCGTGGCTACGTGTGTGCGATACAAGACGTGCGAGGCCGCTTCGCATCAGAGGGCGAGTGGTACCCGTTCGGACAGGAAGCCCCCGACGGTTACGACACCGTCGAGTGGTTGGGAACTCGGCCGTGGGCCGATGGGCAGGTAGGCACCATGGGCGACTCCTACCCCGGCAGCGTCCAGTCGGCGCTGGCTACGCTCAACCCCTCGCATCTGTCCACCATGATCGTGGCTGTGGGCGCGTCGAGCTATT
>CAVOCN010000055.1:0-7511 GCA_963694205.1 Dehalococcoidia bacterium
AACCAGATCGGCCCCTGCCGAACGTTGAAGTACTTGCCCGCGTGGGTAAAGAAACCGATTGAGCGGATGGCCCAGAAGTGGACGAAGAACATGGCCACCAGCGCAACGGCCAGGGTCGTGTTCACGTCGGTGTTAGCCGAACGCAGGAAGGGGATCAGTACGCCCGCCTGCTTGCCGTCTCCTACGCCGTGCTCCTCGAACTCCTCGGCGGTAATGGTGTCACTCACCGAGCCGAAGCCGAGAATGCCGACATCGCCTTCGCCGTCGAAGACGTTCAGCGTAATGCCCGACAGGTTGGCCTCTTCGTGGTCTGCCTCGGCCTCTTCTTCGGCGTGATGAATCAGCTCTTCTGCCGGTTCAATCCAGCCAATCGTGCCGAACCCGGGCAATATGCCCATCCAGTTCGAGACGACTATGAAAAGGAAAATCGTTAAAACAAGGGGAATATAAGTCGCCGACCGCTTGCCAGCCAGGCCGTGGCCCAGGTTCTGGAAGTACTCAATAAGTATCTCGAAAACGGTCTGGAACCCGGTCGGGACGACGGTCATCTTGCGAGTGGCGAAAAAGCCCATCAACAGGACCACAACTATCGCCCCCCAGGTCGTCACCATCGTGTTGGTGATGTGGAAACTGCCCACGTTGGGATCGGACGTGATGTTTTCGGCGGGGACCTGGAGATGGGCTATGGGAGCGCCTAAGAAGCCTCCCCCAAATTCGTTACCCAGCGCACCTCCTGCAACACTGATGACGGCCACGGCACCAACGAGCAGCAGGATGATTAGAACCTTCGGTTTGCGAAGCAGCTTCCAGTCTCCTCGATGCTCCCCGTATTCCGGAGAGCGGTTCGACCGTTTTAGCGGTCACCATGCTGCGGGCTTTGAAGCACCGCCGCAAGCATTCGATACATTCCCACCACCGCTACCGCCACTCCCAGCACAACGCCCACAACCGTGAGGACGGGCTTGGTGCCCAGCCAGCCATCCAGCGCCAGCCCACCAAACGCCCCTCCGGCAATGGTGATGCCGACAAACCAGCCAACACCCACCAGTTGGGCGATCATTACCCGTTTTCTGCTCTCTGCAGTGGGTTCAGTCAACCTGTACGCGCCCCTATATACCGGCGTTAACGGGCCTTCGCAGCAGCGATTGCAAAGCTTATCACAAAGTCGATTTTGTGGTCAACAATGCGGCCGAGAAGGCGCCGATGCGTCCACGTTAAAGAGTTTTCGCCGGAATGTCGCGGGCAAACAAAAACCCCCGCCTTTGTGGCGGGGGTGAAACGGCGACGAAACGTCCTGGATAAACCCCTTTGTAACTCAGGAGTCTTACCCCAAATTTCTACTCTGGGAACTACTACTCCGGCTTCTCTTCTGTTTCAGGCGTCTCAGGCTCCCCAGACTCGGGACTAGGCTGACCCAGATCATCAAGATCAAGGGTCGAGACGAAGTCGCTAAAGGCCGAAAGGCTCTTGAGCTCCTCTTCCCTCAGCGGTTTCGGGGGCCCTTCGTCTTGAGGGACTATGGGCTTACCGGTCTCGGCGTCCATTTGCACGCTAGCCTTATCGAGCACGGCCTCCTCGACAAATATCGGGGCCTCCGAGCGAACCGCCAGGGCTATGGCGTCGCTGGGCCTGCAGTCGACTTCCACGCTGCCACCGTTAACGCCCAGGACGATCTTGGCGTAGAAAGTGTCGTTATTGAGGTCCGAGACAACAATGCTGCTGACCTCGGCTCCTAGCGTGTCGATGATGCTGCCGAGCAGATCGTGAGTAAGAGGGCGCGATACGGCTACGTCTTGCAGTTTCACCGCGATGGCGTCGGCCTCAGTAGGTCCGATCCATATCGGCAGGTATCGATCCGAATCTTTCACACGCAGAATGACCACCCGCTGATAATTCATCAGGCTGACACGGATGCTGTCTATCAACATTTCCCGCATCGGTGATCTCTCTTTCTAACGGTTCTTGAGGCTAACGGTTCTCGAGGCGGTCCGGGCGGCCGGGCCTGGGTCGGTTGGCAGGCTGGTTATCTATGTAACGTTCGCCGGGCCCGCCAGATTAGGAGGCCTCGTCTACGAGACCAACATGGACAATTCTACGGGCACCCATACAGAGGGTCAACGAAGCCAGCACGGGCCACCGACATTGGTACCCGCTACGAGGCACCGCCTTCGCTGCCTCGGGTTCGCAATCCGGCAGCCCGATTGGCAGCCATTGGGTCGGCAGCCATTGGGTCGGCAGCTACTGGGAGGCCGCTACTTCCTTGAGTCGGCGGTTCAGTTCCGACCGGGTGAGCGTCACCCGCCTGGCGCAGCCGCCGCATACAAGGCCGATGTCGGCACCCAGCCTGACGACCTCCCACTCGAAGCCTCCGCACGGATGGGCCTTTTTCAGCCGCACCGTGTCGCCCAAATTCAGATCGGTTGGCATCTCAAAAATGCCCGGTCACCAACCGAGACCCTCGGTTGCGAGAACACCGTTAATATCGTCCCGCAATTTGGCAGCCGAAGCTCTGGAGGCATCGGCGAAGTCACCAGACCCTGACCCTGATTTGGAATTGGAATTGGAATTGGCGTTAGAAGATGCATACAGGATGCCGCGAGACGAGTTGATCACCAGGCCGCGCCCGTCGGCCCCCATTCCCGCCTTGAGCGTACCCTCCAGGCTCCCGCCCTGCGCGCCCACTCCCGGCGCCAATATGGAAGCGCCAGACATTAGCCCACGCAGCACCGCGACGTCTTCGGGGTATGGGGCTCCGGCCACCAGTCCGATGGCGGCTTTCGACTTCCATCCGACCATGTCATTGGCCAGGCGTTCAAAGAGGCGCTCGTCCTGGCCCCTCCCCGAGCCCCCCCCGGGGCTTCGGACGCGCAGGTCTTGCAGTTCAACGCTGCCGGGGTTAGACGAGCGGCACCAAACGTACACGCCCTTGTCGGGGTAATCGAAAAACGGGGCCAGCGACTCACCACCACCCCAGGCGTTGACGGTGGTGGCGTCGAAGCCCCACACCTCGAACATCGCCTTAGCGTACGCAGCGCTCGTCGAACCCACGTCGCCGCGCTTTCCGTCTCCTATCAGCACTGCCTTAGGGGCGACAGAGCGTACGTGCTCTATCGTGCTTTCCAGCGCTCTCAGCCCTGGCACGCCCAGCGCTTCATAAAAAGCCAGGTTGGGCTTGTAGGCACACACCAGATCCGCCGTCGCATCGATAATGGCCTTATTAAAGTCGGCCACGTCCGGCACCGGCATCCTATCCGGGTCGGGGTCGAGCCCCACGCACAGCAAGCTGCGAGAGGCTGTCATGGCAGCGAGCAGTTTTTCGGAATACGGGTGCATGGCAGGAATTCTGGAATACTTTACACCCCATGCCGAAAAAGCCGATGTTGCCGAAGCGACTTATCCAAGAGACCTACGCGCGCCTGCTGGCCGCTTATGGCCCCCAGGGCTGGTGGCCAGCTGAGACCGCCTTCGAAATGATGGTCGGCGCAGTTTTGACACAGGCGTGCAGTTGGGTCAACGTCGAGAAGGCCATCGCCGCGCTAAAGTCCGCCGATGTCCTCGCGCCCACGCCCATACTGACGATCCCTCAGGGCGAACTGGCCGCCCTAATCTGGCCGACCGGTTACTACAACGCCAAGGCCCGCAAGCTAAAGGCCCTGGCCCAGTTTCTGGTTACCAACTTCGACGGAGACCCCGCCAAAATGGCGGCCGTACCCGCCGCCCGGTTGAGAGAGATGTTACTCGGAGTTCACGGCGTGGGCGAAGAGACGGCCGACGACATCGCTTTGTACGCCGCCGGTAAGCCGGTGTTCGTAATCGACGCCTACACCCGCCGTTTGGCTGGCCGTCTGGGGCTCGTCGGCGACCGGGTCAGCTACGGGGAACTGAGCGCCAAATTCGCAGCCGCTAGCCCTCGTGATACCCCCGGAACGGACCGCGCCAAAGTCATGGGTGAGTACCACGCCCTCATCGTGCGCCATGCCAAAGAGGCCTGCCGAAAGGTGCCGCGCTGTAGCGAATGCGTGCTCCGGGACCTGTGCCCAACCGGTGTCGCAGCTAGGTCCGCTCCTGGTTGAGAACCTGGACGGAATTGGACTTCATGATCAGGTAAACGTCGGAGCCCGGTCGAAGACCCAACTCTTGAACGGAGACGTCTGTAATCTCGGCCACGAGCCGGGCTCCGACATCGAAGTAGGCCAGGGTTCTGCCACTGACCGCGTCCAGTTCCGTCAGGCGGGCCGGAACAACGTTCCGCGCACTCAGGCCAGAGGGTTTTCCTGTGGCGATGATGATGTCCGAGGCTCGAATTGAAACCATGACACGCTCCCCTGCCCGTCCATAAACGTCCGGCGCTTGGAGAGTCGCTTCACCAACGAGAACTAACCCCGACCTAGAACCCTCGGTCGGCTGGACGATCTCCGCCTCAATGAGATTCTCCAGCGCCGGGTAGTCGGCCATGGTCCCTACCGCGGGATCGCCCAGAACGCGCGCCGGAGGGCCCTGGGCTACCGTTTTGCCCGCTGACAGCACCAATGTGTCCTCGGCCAGGGCCATTACTTCCGAAAGTGAGTGGGAGACCAGCACCATCGGTATGCGAAGCTCGGCCCATATCCTCTTCAAGTACCGGATGATGACGCCTCTCATTACTGCGTCGAGCGAACTGAGCGGTTCGTCGAGCAACAGCAGTTCCGGTGAGGCAGCCAGGGCTCTGGCCAGGGCGACCCGCTGCGCCTCCCCACCAGACAGCCCGTTCACCGGTCGGCCGACCAGCGGTCCGAGTTCCAGCAGTTCGATCACGTCGTCCGGTCGCAGAATGCGCCGTTCCGGTGCGACCAGCGCGTGTCCATAGTCGATGTTGGCGCCAACCGACATGTGCGGAAACAACATGCCGTCCTGGAAAACGTAGCCAATGCGCCGCCGCTCCGGTGGCAGGTGAGTCGCCCGGCGGCTCTTTCCCCCTGGACTCTTTCCTCCGGGGCTATTCCCTCTTGAGTTATAAACGGGCCGCCCCATGATCTCGATATGGCCGTCGTCCGGCCGGACCATGCCGGCCAGGCAGTTGAGCAACGTGGTCTTGCCGCTACCTGAACGTCCGAAGACGGCTGTGACGCCAGACGTGAACCTGGCCTCGCAGTCCAACGTGAAGCCAGAGAACTCCTTAACAATTCGGAAGTTGACAATAGGCTCCGGACCGTCGGGACTGTGCGTCACCCGTTCACCTCACGGCGCCCGCCCCGGCTCAGCAGCCAGTTATGCACGGCTAGAGAGATCACCGCCAGGCCGATAGTAATAGCAATCAACTTCAAGGCCTGCCCGTCTTTTCCCAGCAAAATGTTCGAGTAGACCGCCAGCGGCAGCGTCTCCGTCCGGCCCGAAATGTTGCCCGCAACCACGATAGTGGCGCCAAACTCGCTGAGCGCCCGGACAAACCCAAGCAACAGCCCCGCCAGAATCCCCCGGTAAGCCAGTGGCACGGTGATCGTCAGAAACACACGCCACGGCCCGGCTCCCAGCGTCCTGGCAGAAAGCTCAAGTCGCTGGTCCACGCCCGCCATCGCCACCATGATCGACCGGGTCATTAAGGGGAACGAGACGATGGCCGCCGCTATTGCAGCAGCGAACCAGGTAAAAACAATATCGCTGCCGAAAATCGCCTGGGACGCCCGCCCAAACGGACCCTCCCTACCCAGTAATAAGAGCAAAAAGAACCCGATCGCCACCGGTGGCAACGCCAGTGGTAGTGAAACCAGTAAATCGAGAATGAACCCGCCCGGCATTCGCCTTTTCACCAGCAGCCAACTGACCGCCAGCGCCGGTATCAGGTTCATGACGGTGGCGACCACTGCCACCTGTAAGGAAAGACCGAGCAAAGATAATTCTGAACTCATCGGTCCTTACTGTCTCGTTTGCTCATCAATGTTCCACTTACTCATCAAATAGGGGTGTGAACCCGTAGCGGGTGAAGATTTCACCTGCCGCTTGCCCGACAAGGAACTCCGCAAACTCAAGCGCCGCTTCCGGCCGTTCACTGCGTGTGATGACCACGACCGGATACACAATTGGCGAATGCGAGTCAGGGGGGATGATATCGAGAATCTGTAGATCGTTCCCCGAAACGGCGTCGGTACGGTAGACGATCGCGGCGTCGGTGTTGCCGCGCTCGGCATTGGCGAGGGAGGCGCGAACATCTCCCGTCGGCACGATCTTGTCGGCCAGTGCTTCCCACAGGCCTAACGACATAAGTGACTCCCTGGCGTAGGCCCCAGCTGGTGCCAGATTCGGGTCCGGTATGGACAGGTTGCCGATCAACTCCGAGGCAAGGGCCATCACGTCCCCGGGCGGGTCGGCGTACCCGTTGCGGGTTACTACCACCAGTTCGTTCCCGACCAGGGCGAAAGGACCGGCGGCGACGACCCCTTCCATTTCCAGCAGGTCGACTGGTTGCCTCCCCGCGGAAATCATCAGGTCGACTGGTGCGCCTTTGAGTATTTGACGCGAAAGAAACTGGGACCCCCCAAAGCTGAAAACAACATCAGTACCGGTCTCTGCCCGGTACTGATCGCCAAGCTCCGTGAGCACGTCGGTCAGGCTGGCCGCAGCAAAGACGACGAGTTCGTCCTCATTTGTGCCCGTACAAGCGCCCAGAAGCACAAATAACGACAGCGCCAAAACGGCGATCGTCCGGACTCGTCTGAGAGCCCTCCACGGCTGCAAACCCACGTTTACGAGCAAAGTGCGGTTGTTAGAATGTGTGGCAGTTGCTATACTGACGGGCGACAACTTTTCCTCTTCGCGGAAAGTGGGGCTGGCCCCGCTTTTTTTGATTGAAGAGGGATTTTTTGCCGCACTCGTGCTGCGCTCAAAGGCGCAGGGGAGAGGCTGACAAAAAGTATGAAGAGCGATTTCCTGATCGCGCTGACTCAGCTTGCAGCGGAGCGTAACTTGCCCCGTGAAATTGTGCTGTCTGCAATTGAGGCAGCCCTTGTTTCAGCGTACCGGAAGGATAGCATAGCCGCAGGGCAAGACATCTCCGTCAAGCTCGATCCGGGCAGCGGGGAGGTCAGCGTTAACCTCCTTAAGAAGGTCGTTGAGACGGTCGAAGACCCTCAACTCGAAATGACCCTCGCCGAGGCGCGCAAGTTCAAGCCGGACGCCGTACTCGACGAGAGCGTCGCCTACGAGAGCCTTCCCCACAGCGCGGGCCGCATAGCTGCCCAAACTGCCAAACAGGTGGTTCTGCAGCGGCTGCGCGAGGCCGAGCGTGAGCTTGTATACGAGGAGTTCGCCGACAAAGAAGGCGAAGTCTACACAGTCACCATTCAGCGCATCGAGCCGAGACAGATCGTCGCCGAGTTGGGCCGGGCCGAAGCTATTTTGCCCCCCACAGAGCAGGTCTACTTCGAGCGCTACCGCGTGGGCCAGAAAATGAAAGTTCTGCTCAAGTCCATTGAGCGGTCCCTGAAGGGTCCCGAACTTATTGTCTCGCGCACCGACAAGTTGCTACTCCGGCGACT